>CAZILU010000171.1:0-5862 GCA_964540165.1 uncultured Mariniphaga sp. | reverse complement strand
CTCATTCAATTCGTGCACCAGATCAAGCTTTTTCAGATAGCCATCGGAATGAAAATCATCGGCTGTGGCAATCTCTTCATTCAACCGGACCAACCGTTTCTCAATTTCCAGGATCTGATCAAAAGCCAATATCGTCTCCTCCAATAAGGTACGGGTGTCTTGCGTCTTCATCTCCTGCGGGAGGTACCCAACCGTCGTTCCGTTCGGCATATTGACCATGCCAACCGAAGGTTCAATAATCCCTGCGATCAGCTTCAACAAGGTCGTCTTCCCGGCACCGTTCCTTCCGATCAGTCCGATACGATCGTCAGGTTGAATCAAGAAAGAAGCCTCCCTGAGAAGATCAAATCCACCAAAGCTTACCCCTATTTTATCTAAAGATATCATCCGCGTTAAAATGCCGGCAAAGATAATGGATCCATTGAAAATAGAGCCCGGCAAACGTAAAGATTTAAAGGAATATAACCGAAAGTAAAGACAAAAAAAAATACCCGTCCGGGTATTTTAAAAAAGAAGGGGAAAGCGATGGACGCTTTTTGAAGATGATTGATGATTACAAACCCCCTAAACAAAACCAATCATAAATACAGAAGGTGCTTTCCCCATCTTAAGTTCTATTATTGAAATAAAACCAACCATTAAATCAATTCAAAAATAGTATAATTAAATCATATACGTGTGATCAAAACTTCGCTAATTTGGCAAAACGGAGGCAAAACCCCTTCTTTTTCCCAAATCGGGAAACTCTGTTTTATTTTGGGAATTCCGGGTTTTCATCCGATCGTTTCAGTTTGCCTGCAAATGCTATATTTGCAGAAAAAAAAAGTGGCAAAAAGAAAGAAGAACGTGGTTTACGAGAAGGTGCGGATCGAAGACATTGGTTCTGAAGGAAAGTCGCTGGCACGGATCAATGATATGGTTGTTTTCACCAAATTGGTTGTACCGGGCGATGTGGTAGACCTTCGGGTCATCCGGAAACGAAAAAGGTACCAGGAGGCAATCGTCACGGCTATTCACGAATATTCATCCGACCGGTCGGACGCTTTTTGCAGCCATTTTGGGGTCTGTGGTGGATGCAAATGGCAGATCCTCCCCTATGAGAAACAATTATTTTACAAGCAACAGCAGGTTGTTGATCAACTAAAAAGGATTGGCAAAACCGAGCTTCCGGATATTTTACCCATTCGCGGATCTCAGAGCGACACCTTCTATCGCAATAAACTCGAATTCACCTTTTCGGCCAAACGATGGCTGTCGCATGAGGAGATGGCCGGAAATGAGCCGACAGGCAGTTCAAACGCTTTGGGGTTCCATGTTCCCGAGATGTTTGACAAGGTAATCCAAATAGACAAATGTTGGCTCCAACCAGCCCCTTCAAATGAGATCAGAAATTTCATATACCAATATGCGTTGGATCATCACCTGAGTTTTTTTGATATCAAACAAAAAGCCGGTTTTCTGCGCACGCTGATCATCCGTACCAACGAACGGGGGGAAGCCATGGTGGTGCTCTCCTTTTTCTACGATGCGCCGATGGAGAGAGAGGCATTGCTGATAGCGCTGAGAGATCGTTTTCCGGAGATCACCTCCCTGATGTATGTCATCAATTCGAAAGGAAACGACACCATTACCGACCAGGAGATTGTGCTCTTTCACGGGGATAACTACATATATGAAGCGATGGAGGATCTCCGGTTTAAAATCGGACCCAAAAGTTTCTTTCAGACCAACACAAGGCAGGCCTGTGAACTCTACCGTATTGCCCGTCAATTTGCAGGACTTACCGGAAATGAGGTTGTTTACGACCTATATACCGGCACGGGAACCATTGCCAACTTTGTTGCCCGAAATGCCAGAAAAGTGGTCGGTATTGAATATGTACCCGAGGCCATCGATGACGCCCGCATCAATGCCACCATCAATGGAATAGAGAATGCAACCTTTTACGCCGGCGACATCAAAGAGATTCTGAACGAATCATTTATCCGGAAAGAGGGGCAGCCCGACGTGATCATCACCGATCCGCCCCGCGCGGGTATGCACTCCGATGTGATCAACACCATGATAAGCATAGCGCCAAAACGAATTGTATATGTAAGCTGTAATCCGGCTACCCAGGCCCGCGACATCCAACTGTTAAGCTCCGGGTACAGGGTTACAAAAGTTCAACCGGTAGATATGTTTCCACACACCCATCACGTAGAGAATGTCGTTTTGTTAGAAAGAGAAGAGGCTGTATCACCTTCGTGAAACAGCCTCCAGCCCATATTTTAAAAAATATTATTCTATCCCAGATAGGTTTTCAGCAATTTACTTCTTGAAGTATGGCGTAACCGGCGAATGGCTTTCTCCTTTATTTGGCGAACCCGTTCACGGGTAAGCCCAAAACGTTCTCCGATCTCTTCGAGGGTCATCTCCTGGCATCCGATACCAAAAAAGAGCCTGATAATATCGGCCTCACGTTCGGTTAAGGTTGCCAGTGCCCGGTGAATCTCACGGGTAAGAGACTCCATGATCAGCACCCGGTCGGCATTGGGCGAATCGTTGTTGACCAGCACATCGAGCAGACTGTTATCCTCCCCATCAACGAAAGGAGCATCAACCGAAACATGCCTGCCGGAAACCCGAAGGGTATCGGAAACCTTATCTGCCGGCATATCCATAGAATCTGCCAGCTCTTCGGGAGATGGTTTGCGCTCATGCTCCTGCTCAAATTTTGAGTAGGCTTTATTGATCTTATTGAGTGATCCTACCTGGTTCAATGGTAATCTGACAATACGCGACTGCTCGGCTAAAGCCTGTAAAATTGATTGCCGGATCCACCAAACAGCATATGAAATAAATTTAAAACCGCGGGTTTCATCAAACTTCTCTGCAGCCTTAATCAGCCCAAGGTTCCCTTCATTGATCAGGTCGGGAAGACTAAGCCCCTGATTCTGATACTGCTTTGCTACAGAAACGACAAATCGCAGGTTTGCTCTTGTCAATTTTTCCAATGCAGCCTGATCACCCTTTTTTATACGCTGCGCCAACTCAACCTCTTCCTCAACGGTGATGAGTTCCTCTTTTCCAATTTCCTGTAAATACTTATCTAACGAAGCGCTTTCACGATTTGTTATCGACTTTGTGATCTTTAGCTGTCTCATAAACTCTACTTAAAACTTGCAAATATAGAACATAAAAAAATTCAATTCAGGAAAGCAGGGATTCCACAGAAAAATTATTAATAGTTTATTAAAGCTGTTTAACCGGAATTACTCTACGCCAAAGACAAAATAGGCCAACTCTCCGTTCGGATAAACACCTTCAACCAATACGCCTCCTTTCGCATTACTGATCTCCCGCTTGAAGTCATTGACTTCGTAAATCGGGTTTTTGTTTACTTCGGTGATAATAAACCCCTCTTTAATTCCGGCGTCCTTCAGCTTTCCACTTTCCAGCTTTGCCACCTTAATTCCATAAGGAATTCTTAAACGCTGTTTATCGCTGTTACTGACAGCCACAAAACGACCTCCCAGAATCGTTTCATTATCACGCACAATTTGGGTATCACCGTGTTTATTACGTAAGGTTACGGTAAATTGTTTCTTATCTTTTCCTCTTTTTACAACTATTTTTACATCATCGCCCGGCCTGAACCGACTCACCTTTTCCTGTAATTCAGCCGTTGTATTCACCAGTTCACCGGCCACGCTAATTACAACATCTCCCTCTTTGATACCGGCCTCTTTGGCCGCTCCCGTTTCAGACACGCCAGCAATGTATACACCTTCAACCGCATCGAGGTCTTTCTCCTCAGCTAATGCAGAGGTCACATCCATAATGTTAACACCCAACAAAGCGCGCTGTACCTCTCCAAACTCTTTCAGATCCTCAACCACTTTTCGCACGATCGAGACCGGAACAGCAAATGAATAACCGGCGTATGAGCCAGTACGTGAAGCAATGGCCGTATTAATGCCCACCAGGTTTCCCTGTTGATTAACCAAAGCTCCTCCACTATTGCCCGGATTGACAGCAGCATCGGTTTGTATAAACGATTCAATCGAATACTGGTCGGTGTTGATCCCCAGATTTCTGGCACGGGCACTGACAATACCGGCTGTAACGGTTGATGTGAGGTTAAAGGGATTACCCACAGCCAGCACCCACTCACCGAGCTTTAGCTGATCGGAATCGCCATAGGTAAGAAATGGAAGATTTTCTGACTCAATTTTTACCAATGCCAGGTCAGTGGATGGATCCGCCCCGATCAGACGAGCTTCGAATTCCCGGCGATCGTTGAGAATCACCTTAATATTCTGGGCATTTTCAATCACATGATTGTTTGTAACTATATAGCCATCGGCCGATAGAATAACTCCGGATCCAAAGCCGGTTGCCAGCTGTGGCTGCTGCTGCCTCAATCCGAAAAATTCATCGAAGAACGGATTCCCGCTCGACCACCCGCCACCCCGGAGCGACTGGGTAGCAATATGAACCACGGCATGAACAGAGTTCTGCGCTGCAAAGGTTAAGTCAGGCAGTTGTTGCTGACTGTTGGGTGGCAGATTAACAAAACTAACCGGTCGTTCTTCGGCAATGGTAACAACCTGTGGCTTATTAAAAAAAGTACCGTATATCAACACAGCCAAAAAGGCACCGGCTAAAATCAACAAAAATGTAACCGTATGTTTTCTTAAACTATTCATAACCTTTAATTTTAAAATTTACGAATTGTGACTATGCAAATAATTTGCCACAGCCACAAACGACATCTGTCATTCATTCAATTTTTTGTAATTTTAACAATTTAACAAAAGTTTTGTTAAAAATGAAAAAAACTAAATAGACCAAAATGCAAAAATGTCAGTTGCACGGCACTCTATTTGCGGGGAACGACAAACCAGCCGGAGTCAGCTTCAGCAGGTTTATAAGCCTCAATATAGCGGATGGCTTCAGAAGCATTGCCGGCCACAAAATAGAGTGACCGGTAGTTCTCTTTGGCAAATTTCTCTGTAAAAGAGTGTTCAAACTGCCTTAGCAGATGTTTGAAAAAATTTCCGGTATTAATAAAAACAATTGGTTTTGAATGATAGGCCAATTGCTTCAGCGTCAATACTTCCAATACCTCTTCAAGCGTCCCGAAACCCCCGGGCAGAGCGATGAAAGCTTCGGAGATTTCCCGCATCCGTGCTTTTCGTTCCTGCATATCTTTGGTCAGGATAACCTCATGAGCATGGTTCGAAGTGAGCGAACGTTTCACAAAACGTTCAGGGATCACTCCGATGGTTTTGGCCCCATGGTTACGGGCGGCAAAGGTGACAGCCTCCATCAATCCAACATTGGCACCCCCGTTAATCAGGGTATGCCCCCCCGCTCCAATGAACTGCCCCAGCGTTGCGGCCTCTTCAAAATAGAGATCTGCAATACCGTTGCTTGAAGATGAAAAGACACAAATATTCATTCAATTCATGGCTAAATCAGGCATCAATATTTGCGTAGGTTGCATGATCTTCGATAAACTTCCGGCGTGGCGGAACATCGTCACCCATCAGCATAGAGAAGATATGATCTGCTTCAGCCGCATTTTCGATGGTTACCTGCTGAAGGGTACGTTGTTCAGGGTTCATTGTTGTTTCCCAAAGTTGCTCTGCATTCATCTCTCCCAACCCTTTATAGCGCTGGGTATGAACATTGCTTTCATTACCTTCGGCCCACTCATCAATAATTTGCCTTCGTTGCATTTCCGACCATGCATAAGCCTCCCTCTTCCCTTTTTTAATCAGGTAGAGCGGTGGTGTGGCAATATAGAGATACCCCAATTTGATCAGATCCTGCATATATCGGAAGAAAAAAGTCATGATCAGGGTAGCGATGTGG
>CAZILU010000170.1:0-5936 GCA_964540165.1 uncultured Mariniphaga sp. | reverse complement strand
CAGATGGTCGCTGAAATTTTGGAGAGCCGGTGGTGATTTGAAAGAACCTCCGCAGAAGGTAGCATTTCTATTGAAAAAATCTGGTGCCATCAGTCACCAACCTCCGCAGGAGGTTCCATATTTATAGAAAATCAACGTCCCATCGGTAAAACCTCCGCAGGAGGTTCCATATTTATAGAAGATTTACGTCAATATAACCACCGAAACACTCACCATTCCAGGCATATCTTCGAGCGCTGCGATCAGCCTCGCCAGATCCAGTCTTCGGGTAACACCAACCATGTATGTCAGCCGGTCGGTCGGGTCAGTCCCGGTGCGTTCAACTCCGGAAGCATTTACTTTTACATCAAATTGTTTAAAAATTGCCTCGTACGCCTGGTGATCCAACGCCTTTTTCCTTACCGTCAGTTCGATCCGGCGTAACGTTCGCTCCTTAAACAACCATTTCTCAAAAAGATCCATAACAGTCAGGGCAAACAGCACCACTGCCACTCCGATCAGACTCACCAGGTACATGCCTGCACCAACTGCCAGTCCGACAGCTGCCATGGCCCAAATAGAGGCAGCGGTGGTGAGTCCCTTTACATTCGCCCCAAACTTCATAATAGCCCCGGCCCCCAAAAAGCCAATGCCCGACACCACCTGGGCTGCGATACGGCCCGGATCGCCATTCTGAAATTCGGTAAATGTCTGAGGAATATAGATCGATATCAACATCACCATCGTTGATCCGATGCTTATCAAGATGTGCGTACGCAATCCGGCCGGTTGATTGTGGGTCTCACGCTCCAACCCCACCAGCGTTCCCAAAACAAAACTGATCAAAAACCGGATAAGTCCGGTCTCCCAGGTGACCTCATTCGAATAGAGAAGTTCAGTGAGCTGTTCCATGAAATCTTATTTTTATCCAAAAATACAAAATTTGATCCCAAACCACGAACCACAAACCACAAACCACAAACAACGAACAACGAACAAGCTATTCAAAGTGATAAAGAAACGTAGCCAACGCATCGTATGCCGGCTTCTTCTCTCCTTCAATCTCCACCACGATCTGAACCTGAACCTTCGCAATGCCTCGCAAATTGCGGATATCATTCAGGGAAACCACAGCACGGATCCGGTCGTTCACTTTAACCGGTTGTTGAAACCTTAACCGTTCAATCCCGTAATTAACAATCATCTTAACGTTTCGCACATCAACAATGTTATACCACAAATAGGTAAGCATTGACAACGATAAGTAGCCGTGTGCAATGGTCGTCTTAAACGGTGACTCCTGCGATGCCCGCTCCGGATCGGTATGAATCCATTGAAAATCCAATGTTGCTTCTGCAAATTTATTGATCTGATCCTGGGTGATCTGCAGGTAATCCGATGTACCGATCACCTTACCAAGGTAAGACTCAAACTCCTGATAGCTGTTAATTACGATCTTGCTCATGATGATATATTGATTTTGGCGGCAAATTAAGAGAATTTTCTGCGGTAAAAAAAGAATTAACCGTCACTTTCGCTTATAAATCGACAAAGGTTCTGTTTTGAATTCGAACAATTTTATTTTACGTTCAAACATTAAGTGTCGGAATCTGTTCTAGTTAATTTTAGCACCTTTGTACCCGGTTATATAATAAAACAAACTCAACATCGGAACAAATCAGAAGGTCTAATCCCAACGGTTTGATCCGGCATTATTCAATAAAGACGATGTCATTAAGATTGAAAACGATCGTAAAAAGCACCACATTTTTAGCCATTTTGGCCACCTGGCTATGGTCTACCGCTTTTGTCGGGGTTAAAATCGGACTGGCCTATCACACGCCATTTCAGTTTGCGGGATTACGGTTTCTGATCGCCGGATTTCTCATTCTGCTTGTTTTTGGGAACCCGGGTCGTTATTTCAGGGAGTTAAAAGCCAATCTAAAGATTGTTTTTCTGGTTTCGCTGGTCCAGGTTTTCATACAATATGCCCTCTTTTACAGCGGATTAAACTTAATTCCGGGAGCGCTGGGAGCTATGATCATCGGTTCTTCGCCGTTGTTCGTGGCTATTGTAGCCCATTTTGCATTCTCCGACGATAAGATGACGTTATTAAAGACGCTTAGCTTTTTCGTCGGGATAGCCGGCATTGCCATCATCACCCTGGGTCGAACGCACGTTGAGGTTCGGGGCAAGTTTGAGTTTTTGGGTATCGGGCTGCTATTGCTGAACAATCTGGCTGCCGGATACTCCAACGTGTTGGTGTCGAAATCTTCCCGAACCATTTCACCGCTGGTACTCAGTTCTGCAACCCTGATCCTTGGTGGACTGATGTTATTTCTGGTATCCATTCCATTGGAGGGCATCCAGCGAGGGCCCTTTCCTGCCGTCTATTTTGCGGCATTAGCCTGGCTCAGCTTTCTGTCGGCTGCAGCGATCTCCATCTGGTTTACCCTCTTGCGCCGCCCGGGCGTAAAAGTTTCTGCCCTTAATGTATGGAAATTCCTGATTCCGGTATCCGGAGCTCTGCTAAGCTGGGTGTTATTAACCGATGAGTCACCCGATATCTATTCAATAGCCGGCATGGTCGTCATTGCCATTGCCTTACTGATCCTGAACTTCTCCGGTCGCCACATGCGACAACGCCCGGAAGCTCTACTGCGGATCAAGAACGAGTAGTTCGATCTTTCGAAAATCGGTGGGATGGCTCTCTGCCTGCAACGAAATGGTGCCTTTATAAAGAACCGGGTCACCATTGGGAGGGAGCAGTTTCTGATAATTGGGATCACGCGGATCCAACCGGGGCCCGGAGTACTCCAAAACTACTTCGCCATCGATCAGGTGACGGATGATCTTACCCCCACGCACCTCCACCTCGGCAGTTACCCACTGGTCACCGTGATAGGTCTTCGATGTTGAGCTGGTGCAGTGCTGTTCGATCAGCGCTCCGTCCATCACTATATTGGTTCCGGGAGTACACACATTCAGCGTTGATCGCTCCCCGGATCCGTTACCACCAAGCAGCTGAACTTCAACAGACACAGGAAAGTCCTGATCCAGCTCCATCGACTCCGCCGACTGACCATGCAACATCAGTCCGTTATTGCGAAAGGCCCAACCCGGTCCGCCGGATACCTGATCGCCCCAAAACCGGTACTCCACGCGCAACCGGTAGTGTGAAAACTCCTGATGGTAAAACAGGTGACCAAACTGCCCGTTCCATTGATCCCACGCACGATAATCAACCCGCAGCAAACCATCCTCAACCCGGAAGGTGTTATTCAGATTATATCCCAGCGGATGGCCGGTGAATTTTGCCTGCCAACCGGATAAATCTTTCCCGTTAAACAGTGAAATCCAATGCTCATCGTTGGCTGTTTCGCCGCTTCGCCTTCCGGAATGGCACGATCCGGCGCAAAACAGCACGATTAGTGAGAAAACGTTTATTCCATTGAGGATCTTTTTCATGGCCTCCTGTGTTATCAATTTTGAGGGTAATAATAGGTATATTTCACGGTATTAAAAAGGAGTTGTGTATATTTACGGCTAATTTTTTTAAAAGATTATCCATTGATCTCATTCGGCATAAAATACGGATTTCTCTTCCTGCTGATCGTGTTGGCAGGCGCTGCGGGAGTTGTTGCTATACTCTATTTAAGGAGCCGCGACAGCCGGGAATTAAACCGGTGGCAACAGGGAATTTTAGTCACCCTTCGCTATTTATCGGTTGCGTTGATCGCCTTTTTGCTGCTGTCGCCGTTCCTCAAAAGTCTGAAAAGAATAGTACAGCGTCCGCTGATCATCACCGCCTGGGACAACTCAGCTTCGATGTTGACTACGGCTGATTCACTTGATCTCATAGCATCCGTGAATTCAATCAGGTCGAAGGTCTCC
This sequence comes from uncultured Mariniphaga sp., assembly GCA_964540165.1. Lineage (GTDB taxonomy): Bacteria > Bacteroidota > Bacteroidia > Bacteroidales > Prolixibacteraceae > Mariniphaga. The sequence goes on along the minus strand of CAZILU010000170.1, from coordinate 2,063 downwards.
GAGGCGTTGGGATCATCGTTCACCCTGGTTGACTACACCTTTGGGGAAACGGTGACAGCGGGCGGGGATCTCCGTTTTACGGAGAGAAAATCGGACTACAGTATGTTGTTTTCAACCCTGGCCAACAACCATTTCAATGAACACGTCGGAGCGCTGATCCTGGCGGGTGATGGAATCGCCAATCAGGGAATGAATCCGGTCAATCAATTAGACCAAACCTCTTTCCCGGTTTACACCATCGGGTATGGCGATACCGTGCAGGTAACCGATGCCGGGATCCGGGCCGTCAGGGTCAACCGCACCTCATTTACCGGCAACCGTTTTCCCGTAGAGATTGATGTCCACTTTCACCTTCTTCGCGGACGCTCACTTAAGCTCTCTGTTCACGAAGGCGACCAGGAACTGGTTGAAACGGTCATCGCGCCAACAAGCAATGACTTTTTCATAACAGAGGAGTTTATGATCGATGCCGGAGCGCCGGGACTCAAACACTACACAGTATCCATCGAAAGTGACACAAAAGAGCGCAACACGCAAAACAACCGATCCCTGTTCGTCGTAAATGTATTGGAAAACCGGCAGAAAATAGTCATTCTGTCCGATGGGCCTCATCCCGATATTGGTGTCATAAAAACAGTATTAGACCAGGATAAATCCTATGAAGTGTCGGTCTATACCGAGGCACCCTATCCATCCAACCTGCAGGATTACAACCTGATAATTCTGAACCAGCTGCCGACAACCGGTAGCTCCATGGCCGCTGTCCTTAACGAAAGAGCAGGAAAACGAACGCCTCTGTTATGGCTCGTCGGTGATAAAACGTTCCTGCCCCAGTTCAACGCCTTAATTCCGGGTGTTCAGATCGACCGGTTGGCCGAAACGACTGAAGATGTGCAGGCCATTGTCAATCCTGCCTACGCCACCTTTACGCTGAGCGAGAGCAGTCGGGAGATGATCCCTCAGTTTCCGCCGCTGAAAGCGCCATTTGCCAACTATCAGCTAAACCCTCAGTTCAACACACTTCTTTATCAGCGTGTTAAAAATGTTGAAACCGGAAATCCGTTGCTGGCCACCGCGATCATCGATGGTCGGAAAACCGGGATTATCTTTGGCGAAGGCATCTGGAAATGGAGGCTTAACAACTACCTCAGAAATCAGACACACGACCAGATCAACGAATTGGTCTGTCAGCTCATTCGCTATCTTGCCCTCCGGCCAAACGAAGATAATTTTATGATCAGCTTTGAACCGGTCTACGCCGAAGTCGATGATATCATCATGCAGGCCGAAGTCTATAATGACGCTTTCGAAAAGATTTCGAACAACGAGGTGACTATTGAAATCGATGATGAACAAAACAACCGGTATGAATTTACCTTCGATGTACGAAATGATAACTACCACCTCAATGCCGGAAAGTTGCCTGTCGGGAACTATCAATTCAAGGCTAAAGTGACCATCGGAGAGGATGATTTTTTCGAAACCGGCAGATTCACAGTGACAGCCTTAAACATGGAAGAGCTAATTACGATGGCCAACCACCAGATGCTTTTTCAACTGGCCTCCCTCAGCAATGGAATTTTCTGCCGGCCTGAGCAGACCGATGAGATCATCCAGGCACTTAAAGCGGGAGATCATCTCAAACCGGTCAGCTATTTTCAGGAAATGATCAATGAAATACTTAACCTGAAATGGATTTTTTTCGTAATCTTATTTTTGTTAAGTATGGAATGGTTTTTGAGAAAGTTCTGGGGCATCTATTAAAAAAAGTACAAGATGAATCAATTGGGAAACCACATAAGGACTTTAGGGGCAATCATCCTGATCACCCTGATGCTTAGCTCCTGCTATCCAACGCAACCGTTAACCATCGATATACCGGTCTCCACGCCGGGAGAACTTCCCGAACGGATTCAAAGTCTCACGCTTGTTGCCCGGACTGTTGATCAAAGCTTCACCGATCTCGATGCCGATTCGCTGCAGGTACTGTTTTACAAAAATCAGTTTAATCACGATACGCTGATCAACGATATCCAGATGGCCGACACCACGTTAAAGGCCTT
>CAZILU010000169.1:0-5983 GCA_964540165.1 uncultured Mariniphaga sp. | reverse complement strand
GCAACCTGCTACAATCCGGTAAACGACTATTTCTCCCGGTTTGACCTGGCATGGGAATACCGTCCGGATTCATCTAAACAACTAAGATACTGGCTTGACCCGGCAAGGAAGAATCCATTGGGCTGGCCGGGAAAAAGAATTTATCCCGCTGAAGATATATGCCTGGCTTATACTAATCTGGATGATTTTGACACACACAAAAATGTCATTGTTCGTGATCAGGGAGTTTTTGCTGGTTACTGGGGAGGATCTAACCAGTTTGGAATCAGCAGTTTTGCCGAACGGTTTGCACTCCCTGGCAGCGCTCGCATACATGGCGTTTCTCTTGGTGTGGGAAAGATGAAATTTTCAGATCCTTCACGGAACTACCAGTTGAGAGTTAAGATATATGAGGGCGTTGATTTACCCGGAAGGGTTTTATACAGTGAAGATGTAAATGCAAAGCGTATGGTCTCCAATGTGATGAATTACATTGAATTTGCCGAAAGTGTGCAGGTTCCTGATACGTTTTTCCTGGGCTTTGAACTGATGAACTTTCTCGAACCGGATACCTTCGTTGTATTACAATCGCAACGCCCCTCCGGAAGCCCAAATTTTTACTGGTATAAAAAAGATCAACAATGGTTTAATATACAGGCATCGATCAACGTCGATTATTCCATGGCATCTGTGCTCGAACTGGTAGCATGCGGGATTACCGGTATTCCATCCGATACGCCGGTGGTAATCAATGAGGCTGAATTTTGGTTGTATCCCAATCCGTTTGCCGGATTGATGACCATAGAGTCAAAAGATCCATTTTTTGCCGAAGATATTCGCGTGTTTAATCTGTTGGGACAGGAGATCTCCGCCGGAATTACACAATCAGGCGACAAATCGGTTCAGATCGATCTTCGTGGAAACAGGCCGGGCAACTATTTTCTTCGGATCCAAAAAGGTAAGGATCTGTGGTCACATAAGATACAATTCATCCCCTGACAAATTTTTTGGTATGCGTCTTTATCAGTTTTTTTATATCATATTGTTTTTGGCCGGAGGGTGCCGGGTCACTAATAATCAACGTGAAATGACCGGCTCATCGAATGATTATGCGCGGGGGTTTCATATTGAAGAGAGGAACGAGTGGACCAGGCTGACCGTATTTAATCCCTGGGCGCAGGCACAGAATGTATCGGCCAACTATTATCTTGTTGATAAAGAGGGTGTCATTGCTGATACATTGATTGGTCAGAATGTAATCCGAACGCCGGTAACCCGCGTTGTCTGTTTATCAACCACACACCTCGCTTTTCTTGATGCTTTGGGTGTGGATGAGGCGGTGGTTGGTATATCGGGAAGCCGCTATGTTTCGGGGGCTTCTTACCGGAAGCGTTTGGATGCCGGAATGCTGCCGGATGTCGGGTATGGTCAGAATCTTAATTACGAATTGATGGTAAGTCTTCACCCCGATTTAGTGATGATTTATGGTGTAGGGAGTGAGGTCACCGGAAATATTCAAAAGTTAAAAGAGTTAAATATTCCCGTTATATTGGTGGCTGAATACCTGGAGGAGACACCGCTGGGAAAAGCAGAATGGATCAGGTTTGTTGGTGCTCTTTTTCAAAAAGAGCCTGAAGCCGTTGATTACTTCAACCGGGTTAAAGATGAATATGGCCGGTTAAAGCAGAAATTGGAAGGGATTCAGGAAAAACCAAAAATTCTGGTAGGCTCTCCTTATAAAGACACCTGGTGGGTTCCCGGAGGAAACTCCTATCTGGCAAACCTGATTGCTGATGCCGGTGGTCAATACCTGGGAAAGGAGAATTTATCGCACGAAAGTTATGCGATCTCGTTTGAGAATGCGCTAATATGGGGCAATGAGGCTGATATCTGGATTCATATGGGAAACATGACCTCCAGAGCGGAGATTATAGCTGCCGACAGTCGATTTGGCGAATTGAATGTATTTGTTCACGGGAATATTTATAATAACATTAAGCGGTTGGGGGTTCATGGAGGGAATGATTTTTGGGAGAGCGGAACTGTGAATCCCCATCGGATTTTGAACGATTTAATCGCCATATTTCATCCGCAGTATGCAGAGGGTGGGATCTACTATTATCAAGAGATAAAATGAAGAACATTAACCATAGAGCATCCCTTTCGGCCGGATGGATTTTTTTTATCCTGGTGATTCTTTTTTTTCTGTTTTTTATTGCTGACCTGTTGCTTGGCTCTGTGGTAATTCCAGTCCGCCAGGTTTTAATGGCGCTTATCTCTTCCTCTGAAATACCCGATACGATACGATCGATTGTTGTAGATTTCAGACTTCCCAAAGCCATTACGGCCGTTTTGACCGGTGCTGCGCTTTCGCTCAGCGGACTTCAGATGCAAACCGTTTTCCGAAATCCCCTGGCGGGTCCTTACGTTCTGGGCATCAGTGCCGGTGCCAGTCTGGGGGTAGCACTTTTTGTTCTGGGATTTTCCTCGGTGCTGACTGTCGGCTTTTTTGCACTCTCGGGAGCATGGTCCCTGGCTCTGGTGGCCTGGGCGGGAGCCTTTCTGGTAATGCTGCTGGTTCTCTTTGTTTCAGCCCGTGTTCATGATATTATGACGCTGTTGATTTTGGGTATTCTTTTTACCAGCGCTGTGACATCGGTGGTGAGTATCCTTCAGTATTTCAGCAGTGAATCGATGTTAAAAGCATTTGTCATCTGGACTATGGGTAGTTTGGGTAGTGTTACCAAGCCACAGTTGGCGGTACTGATTCCAGCTATTTTGGCCGGGATTTTTTTAGCATTTATAAAGATTAAAGATCTGAATGCCCTGTTGCTTGGTGAAGATTATGCTCGTTCGTTAGGGGTGTCGATTAAGGCAAGCCGGGTAGTTATTTTTTTAAGCACCAGCTTGTTGGCAGGAACTATTACGGCCTTTTGCGGCCCTATCGGGTTTATCGGGATTGCCGTGCCACACATTTGCCGGGTACTTTTTAAAACGGCTAATCATCTGGTATTGATGCCTGCCGTAATCCTTACCGGAAGCATCGTAATGCTCTTCAGCGATATCGTGTCTCAGCTCCCGGGCATGCAAACCACGCTTCCAATTAATTCAGTCACAGCCCTTATAGGCATACCGGTTATTGTGTGGATGATTGTGAGAAACCGAAAATTTGTTCAGGTATGAGTAAGGAGCATATTCGCATAGCATTGCATCAGTTGTCGGTAGGTTATTCAATGCCGGCAGCTGCGCCAATGCTGGTATTAAAAGATATAACACTGAATGCCGCTCCGGGCGAAATGGTTGCGCTGATTGGGAGCAATGGCATTGGAAAGAGCACCTTGTTACGTACCTTGGCTGGATTTCAGCCATCGTTTGGAGGCCGGATTGAGATCGGTGGCTCAAATCTTGAAACACTCCATCCCAAAGAGGTTTCCCGTATGATTAGTTATGTTTCAACTGAGAATATTCGGATACCCAACTTGTCGGTGTTCGATCTGGTTGCTTATGGCCGGTTTCCCTATACCAATTGGATTGGGATGCTTTCGGGCGAGGATCGGGATATTGTTTCTGATGCGATTCAAAAAGTAGGCCTCAAAGGAATGGAGCATCGTTCTGTAATCCAGATCAGTGATGGCGAACGACAGCGGGCTATGATTGCACGGGCACTGGCTCAGGATACTCCCGTAATTTTTCTGGATGAACCCACTGCATTCTTAGATGTAAGCAATAAGTATGAAATTTTTCACCTGTTGCAGCTTCTGGCTTATGAAAAAGAGAAAACCATTGTGCTCTCAACCCACGACCTGAATATTGCGCTCAGAGAGGTGGACAAGCTTTGGATTATTACGCCGACAGGAAATTTCGAAGGAGCCCCTGAGGACGCTGTTCTTCATGGGTGGCTGAACCATATCTTTTCAAACGACCATGTAGAATTTGATGCCGTTGAAGGAGCATTTTTCTTTAAAAAGGCTTTTAAAGCTAAAGTGAAGGTCGTCGGTGACGGATTGCCTCTGAGTTGGACACTCAGAGCTTTGAATCGAAAAGGATATCAGATTGTTATGAATGTAGATCCCGATTTTACCGTCATAGCAGAACCCGAAAAATGGATTTTGGTAAATGAAAAAGATCGGAAAGAATTTGGTAGTGTATATGACCTTTTGGCTTTTTTGGCTTAAAAACATATTGTACATTTACACCAATGAAATTGTTAGATTATGATTAAAGAAGTTGAAGTTTATTGCATTAATACCCGTTCAGCCCATCTCTATCCTATGGGAACATCACTATTAGAGATCAGCCGTGATTTAAAGATCCGGATGGAGCATACGGTGTGCGGAGCCATTGTAAACAATCAGGTCAGGGAGCTCTCTTTTTGTGTTGTAAAGCCCAAAAGAGTTGAGTTTTTTGATGTGTCTCATGCCGATGGGATTCGCATGTATATCCGTAGTTTAATCTTCATTTTGTATGCGGCCGTTAAAGAGGTCTTTCCTCATGTGTCTTTGCAGGTACAAAAGGGGATTTCGAATGGCTATTTTTGTGAGCTGAATGGATTTGGAAGAGAGATTACCGATTCGGATCTTTCAAGTTTAAAGGTAATTATGCAAAAGCTAATCGAAGAGGATATCCCGTTTATCAAGAGAGGGCTTCTCACCGGAGATGCGGTGGAACACCTGATGCGCGAGGGTCTTGAGGAGAAAGCTCAGCTCTTTGAGCAGAAGGGACATCTTTACTCAAGTCTCTATTTCCTGAAGGATCTCGGGAATTATTTTTATGGGCATTTGCTTCCATCAACCGGTTACATTCGTAAATATGATCTAATTAAGTATTACGACGGATTGCTGCTTAAGGTCCCTAATTCATCTAATTTCAATGAGTTGCAGGAGACGCCAAAGAATAAGAAGTTGTTTGAGATCTATCAGGAACATAAAGACTGGGCTCAAATTTTAGATGTAGCTACTGTTTCCAATCTGAATGAACTGACATTACAGAAGAAGGGTGGGTATGTTATTAAAATATCGGAGGCTTTGCATGAAAAGAAAATTGCAGAGATTGCAAACCAGATTTCAGCCCGTAGTGGTGAGGTGCGGGTGGTTTTGGTTGCCGGCCCTTCTGCTTCGGGGAAAACGACATTCAGTAAACGACTGGGCGTTCAGTTGGCTGTGAACGGATTGCGTTATTATCAGATATCATTGGATGACTATTTTGTTGACAGGGAACATACTCCGCGCGATGAGCAGGGAAATTACGATTTTGAAGCCCTGGAGACGGTAGATATAGCGTTTTTTAATGAGCAACTGCTCGATCTGTTAAAAGGGAAGGAGGTTCAACTGCCAAAATTTGACTTTTTCCATGGAAGACGCTATTTAAATGGAGAGCGGTTGCGTCTGCGTGCAGGAGATTTGTTGGTGGTTGAGGGAATTCACGGAATGAATCCGAAGCTTCTGCCCCGCATTGAAGAGAAACATACATTTAAAATATTCATATCTGCCCTGACGCAGATCTCTATGGATGAGCACACGCACATTTCAACATCGGATAACCGGATCATTCGCAGGGCTATCAGAGACAGTAAGTACCGTGGTTATACGGCAGCCGATACCATCCGCCGGTGGCCTTCGGTGCGCCGGGGCGAAGAGAAGAATATCTTTCCATTTCAGGAGAACGCCGATGTCATGTTTAACTCGGCAACCCTTTATGAGTTGGGGGTATTAAAAAAGTACATTGATCCATTGTTAAAAATGGTTCCGGAGAATCAGCCGGAATATATGGAAGCTATGCGTTTGTTAAAACTTCTGTCCTATTTTAAACCCATCGACGATGAGGAGATTCCGCCTACTTCTCTGTTGCGGGAGTTTTTAGGTGGCAGTAGTTTTTTGTATTAGTTTAAAAACCAAAACCTTCGATTAACATTAACTTTAAACGGAATTATTATGGCATTTGAATTACCTAGGCTGCCCTATGGCAGTCATGAGCTGGAACCTTTTATCAGCGCCAAAACCATCGA
>CAZILU010000168.1:0-6083 GCA_964540165.1 uncultured Mariniphaga sp. | reverse complement strand
CCTTGGTAAACAGTGAGAAACAGCTTGTTCCCCAAATTCAATTCCAATCCATTTTCGTTTTAATTTATGAGCCGTAGCCGCTGTGCTTCCAGACCCTAAAAAAGAATCTAATACAAAATCTCCAGGTTCTGTCGACATTTCAATAATCCTTTTTAAAAGTTGTTCCGGTTTTTTTCCACGTGGGAAATAAACACCGCCTTCATTTGCTATATCTGCTTTTGGTATTTCGGCATGTCCCCATAAAGTCGTCAATTTTTGAGATTTAACAATATTACCCTCAACAACTTTTGCTGTATCTGAAAGCCAGGATAGTAATTCAGCATTATAATAGTATAAAGTGGTGGACTGATTTTCAAATTTACCTCTACTCGGTGTATATTCTACCGAATAAAGTTTACTTTTATCCATATTCTCTATTAAGGAATTTTGGAACGCGTTCTCTTTTTGAACCCTATTCCCACGAAATAATTTGTCTAAATTTTTTGCATAAAAATCTCTAATCTCAACTTCTCTTTTATTAAAGTCTTTTAGAGAGTATGATTCAATTTGGAAGTCAGTATGTTCAAATAGTCTAACAGGTAATCCATTTGACTTTGATGGGAATTCTTTTATTAACTTTTTTTCGCCAAAGTTTTTGACGTACTTGTTGTATCTCTTTATTGTCTTGAGTTCAAGGTCATAATATCCAACATTATTCTTTTTGAGCAGTTCTCCTTTTTTATATAAAAGAATATGTTCTGTTGTATTGACTAAATATCCACCTTGTCCTAATCCTGCTACCGCAGAACGTTCATAGGTTATATGAGAAACAAATCCACTTCTTGTAAATATTTCGTCGAGCATAATTTTACAATAATGAACTTCTACATCATCTAAATGAATCCAAAACATGCCATTTTTATCCAGTAACTCATAAAGAAGTTTGATTCTCCTATAAAGCAGATTCAACCATATCGAATGTTCTACGTTGTCGTCATAAAATTCAAATGCTTGTCCGGTATTAAATGGCGGGTCAATATAAATACATTTTACTTTCCCGGCATAATCCTGTTCCAGGGCTTTAAGGGCAAGAAGGTTGTCGCCGTGTATCAGCATATTTTCGGTGTTGGGATCGCCGTAGCTGTACTGCGGGTTTTCAATGAGGATTCGTGGCTCCAGTTTGGGTTCGTCGCCTTTGCCAATCCAGGTGAGTTCGAGTTTTTGGTTGGTATGGTTGTTTTTTGCCATTGGGTCTCTCTGTTTTAATCAAAATGTCGGGTCACTAATTAAATCACTAAAATTTACCTCTTTGTAAAATTCATTTTGAAATCCGAAGCTATCGTGGTAATATCCTTTCCGGGCAAGTCTGCCCACAATGATAGCCGGATGGGTGTTGAATTTCTTCGCAAATTTTTCAATGTCAACCGGCGAAAGGGGTAGGGCTTCAATCACCTGCTGCTCTTCGGCTTCGGTAAACGTATGTTTCACGGCAAATTTATCCGCCTCGACTTCTTTTTCCTTATCGTGCCGGTTGTTGCCTTCTTCTTCTTCCATAAAAATCTCTTTTTTACCGTGTCTCAGAATGTGCCCGGCTTCGTGGAAAAAGGTGAACCAGAAAATATCGTTGCGCTTGTGCCTTCCGGAAAGCTGAATAAGCGGTGTGTCACCCAGCCATCGGGTGCAGCCGTTCATGTGCGCATGGGGCAGGCAAGGGGTATAAACTACCTTCACTCCGGCTTCATGGCAAAGAGCTTGTAGCCGGATAAAAAAATCATCGGGGTGTTCTGCCATCAGCTCTTTCGCTTTTCCCAGCTTTTTTTTAAACTGTTTCGGGTCGTAGTCAGTCACCTGAACTTGTGCCGCCTGCAATTCGCCCTGGCGCAACCAGGCTGAAATGGCTTCGGGTTCTTTGGTGTGCTTTAACGACAGCCGGAAAGCCACTTTTAGCTTTCCTTCGATGTAAATATTATCCCAGGCGTGGCTGTTGGAAATGCCAAAAAAGTCAAGCAGGTTTTCTGCTTTCTCCTCCAGTTTCCGGGTTGCGGTTACCCATCCTTTTTTAGCCATGTCAGCATACGGAAACCGTTTTGCCCACTCCAATGAAGCGGCAATATCCTGTTTGCGTTTGTTCCTCGCCAGGGCTTCGTCAAAGGCATATTGCCTTTTCAGCCAGAATGAAGCCGGAATTTTCAGCACTTTTTCAAACACCACGGCCATATCGGGTGTAATGGCGCTTTTTCCGGCAATGACCTTTACAATGGTTTTCTCCGGTTTGCCGGTGCGCATGGCAAACTCCTTCTGGCTCATAGCCAGTTCAGCAAGCTTTTCCTCAAGTGTTAAACCGGGGTGGGAAACTGTTTCGGGGAAATATTGGTTTCGTTTTGCCATTTTTTTAATTCTTTTTTTCAAAAGTAATTTTCACTGCAAATATATAAAAATAATTTACATTAGGTGTTAATTAAAATTAAATTATTTTCCATCGTATAACGAAAAGTTTCTCATCCGAGATTTTCTGCTGCATCCGGGCTTCAATTTCATCCAGAAGCTTGTCCCGTTTGGATTCAATTTCATCCTGTGCTTCGTACAATTGTTTTCGTTTTTCGCTGCGCTTTTTTTCCAGTGTTTTTACAGCCCGCTGCGCAGCTACCTTCTTATCCAGTTCAAAAATTTTCCGGGCTTCGGCTTTGCGAAGTTTAATTTCTGCATCAATATCCTTTATCTCTTTTTCCAGGCTCAACTTCATGTCGTCCACCCAGTTTTCCAGTTTATCGTATTCCACTTCATAAAAACCGGCATTCCGGTGTTGTGTGTTTTCCTCCCCTTTCTGTTTTTCGCGTTCAATCATATCGGCAAGTTCATCGTCAACAGTTTCAGGAACCGCACAATTGGATTCTTCACGACCTCCAACTGTAAAAAACTGTTTGCACACATCAGCATCCAGAGCCTCTCCCTGGTCTGTATAAGCGGCAAATAACAGGTATTCTTCATCTTCGAACGACTCAATGCACAACAGGCTGATTTGCATCCAACCTTCGCTGCCTCTCAGAGCATCCAAAACAGATATGTTTTTACCCGAGTTGGAATAATCGAAAACCACTTCCCTAATTGGAAGAACCGCACTTTTACAGGCTTCAATAATATTTTTTGCCAATGGATGCCCGATGCGGTATATCCGGGTGTCATCGGCTAATTCTGTTTCGCTTTTCCGGTGTTCATCCGATTGCCTGAGCAACTGATATTTTCCGGTGGAAATGCCTTCGCCCGGGAATGGATTTTTATTGAGCTTAAAGGAGCCAGCAGAAGCATCAAAATCTCCGTAATCGGCAAGTTGGTAACGTGTAATATCCCATAGCCACTGCTCGAACTGGTTCAGGCGTTTTATTCCCAGGTCGCGGTTAATTCTCAATTTCTGAGCTACTTCATCGTCAAAATTTTCCAGCAGTTTTTGCCGGCTGGTTACCATATTTTCAATAATGTCATCGGCAAGTTCTTCCTGGAGTTTGTCAAAAGCTTCCTGTATTTCCTCGGTTTTGCGGCATTTCTGGTAGATGGCTGCAATACGCTGTTCAAAGTCCACTCCGCTTTCAATACTTCCCAACACCTCGTCGCTTGCGCCAAAAACCCCGCTGAACAGCTTAAATTTCTGGTCGAGCAATTGATATACCCGCTGGTCGGCAGCATTCGACTTGTTCAGAAAATTGATAACTACCACATCGTGTTTTTGTCCGTACCGGTGGCAACGTCCGATTCGTTGTTCAATCCGCTGCGGATTCCAGGGCAGGTCGTAATTCACCACAAGTGAGCAGAATTGCAGGTTAATCCCTTCGGCTGCCGCTTCGGTGGCAATCATTATAGTAGCTTTATCCCGGAAGTAATCTACCAGCGCCTGGCGTGTATCGGCGGCCAGTGAACCGGTAATCCGGTCGGTGTCTTTGTGCTTTTCATACCACTGCATGTAAACAAGCCGGGAGTTGGCGTCATTGTTTGTCCCGTTAAAAAGCACCAGATCGCCATCGTACCCGTTCTCCTCAAGAATTCGCGTCAGGTATTGTTGCGTTCTTCTAGATTCGGTAAAAATGATGGCTTTTTTATTGGCGCCCAGTTCCTCCAGCTTCTCAAATCCTTTTTCAAGTGCAGTCAGAAGTTTAAGACCTTTAGAATTCTCGTTTATACTTTTTGCCAGGTCAACCATTGATTGAAGTAAATCACGCTCTGCTTTAATTAATTCCAATTCAAAGGGCGAAAATTCTTCTTCGGGCTGTTCGTCTTCATTGTCAGCGCCCATTTCATCCTGATACTCATCCTGGCTCTCAAAATTGTCGGTAAAATCGAAAGAATCGGCTACCAAAGCCGGTTGAGAAGCCAGAATGGAATTCAGCCGTTTAACAAGTTTTTCAAGTGTTCCCTGAATGGCAAATGTAGAGGAAGCCAACAGCTTTCTCATGATAAGCATGATAAGCGGGCGAATGCTGGTGGGAAGCGCATATAAATGGTCACTTTGCAGGTAGTCAGAAACCTCATTGTAGAGTTTTTTTTCATCCGGAAAGGGGAAAAACTCTTCTACCATGGCAATGCGGTTGGTATAGCGAATGTATTCCAGAACCTGTCTCCTGAGCGTCCGGATACAAACAGGGGCAAGGCGGGCTTTCAACTGGTCGAAAGCATCCTGTGTGGTCAACCTGGAAAATTGTGCTCTGTAACTGCCAATATCACCGAAAGTAAAAGGGTCGATAACACTCACCAAACCATAGAGTTCCATCAGTGAGTTTTGTAACGGGGTTGCAGTTAACAAAACTTTCTTGCTTTGTTCCAGCGAACTTTTTAAGGCATTGGCAATCTTGTTTTCTGGTTTATATACATTTCTCAACCGGTGGGCTTCATCTATGATAACAAGGTCCCACAAAACCTCCTGTACAAATTTCTTTTTAGTATGGGCAAACTGGTAGGAGCAGATTACCATGCTGTCGCTTTCAAATGGATTCTTTACCTTCTTCTTTTTCAGTTGGTTGAAGGATTTCGATTCCAGAATTACCGACGGAAGGTAAAATTTGTCTTGCAATTCCTGGTTCCATTGTTTCCGAAGGTTTGCCGGGGCAATAATCAGAAGTTTACGTTTCCTTTCTGCCCATTTCTGTGACAGGATAATCCCGGCTTCGATGGTTTTGCCCAGTCCAACTTCGTCTGCCAGCAATGCACCGTTTGACAAGGGCGATTTAAAAGCAAACAAAGCTGCTTCCACCTGGTGTGGATTCATGTCCACTTTGGCATCCTGCAAAGAGGCTGTTAGCTTATCAAGATCGTCAGCAGAACGTTTCCGGGTTAGTTCGTGGGCGAAATATTTGGCATGGTAAGGTGTCAGCTCCATTACTCAGGGACTAAGAAATTCATTAAAGTTTGCGAAAATGTAAATGTGGTTCTAAAAGTATAAAATATGGAGAATATAGTGGTTATGAATGGTGTTAAAATTGCATCTCCGTTATTAAAAGGATATGCTTTTATTCCTTAACGTATTAAAAAGGATCAAGGCAATCACTATTTGTAAATTGTTTCCAATATGAGTATAATAAACGTTTTTGGATTTTCGAAAAACCCAACGGGCGTTTCGATATGGCCAAAATCATCCAGGAAAAAAGGCAGAGCCGAAATTGTGAAATTACATTTGTGAGGAATGGATGAGAACACTATTCATTAGTGTATTCAATGTCTATGGTGTTTTTTTCCAATTCCTTACCTAAGTTGGTTAAGTTTAGTGTTGGAAGTGTTAGTGGCTTTAACCCTGAAAGGGTGGTAAGCGCAGAAATATAAGCCCTTATGTATGGGAATAATATTGCCGGAGCATTTACATAAAAAAAACTGTTTAGTTGCTTTGATTCAATTTCCGAATTAAAGAAGAAATCAGCAACTGCTTCAATATTAATAATAAAAATCTTATTTTCATCGGTAATTTTAACGCCAAGTTGCAATTGGAAATGAGATTTCTTTCTATTTACAAAACCTTTAGGACTAAAATCTAAATCGAATTTTGTAGAAGGATCACCATCTTTTCTTTCGAATAATGACTTTTTAATCGCAAATCCTTTAAATTGAAACTTTGAATCTTCCAT
>CAZILU010000167.1:0-6189 GCA_964540165.1 uncultured Mariniphaga sp. | reverse complement strand
AAGAGAAGCGAATTGCGGTACTGGATGGATCCATTCAGCAAAATTTATTAAAACAGTGGATGGAAGGCTATGGTTTTCCATATATTGAAACGCCACTTCAATCCTTTTCACACACCTTTTCGGAAGTAAAAATCGGGGTTGCCGATGCTGCCGTGGTCAATAACTATTTTGGTGAGCAGTACGCCACCATCTATGGCCTGAAAAAAACCGGTCTGGTGTTCAATCCGGTTAACCTCCATTTTGTTGCCAAAAAAGGTTGTTGCGATGCGGTTTTGAAAACCATAGATCGCTATCTTGAACAGTGGATCATGACCCCCCGGTCATTTTATTACCAAACATTGGAAAAGTATAAAACCATTCCTGGAAAAACAAAATCCCATACCCACACCTACTTCTATTTGACAGGAGCCTTTTTGATGATCCTGATCTCCATCTTTTATCTCATCGCCCGAAATAAAATTAAGAGTCAGGAGAAAAAGCTGGACAAGCTCACCCGCATTCTGCGGGCAGATTCGCATAAGTTTAAAAGCTATATTGACAACGCTCCGGTTGGCATCATCATTGCCAATTCTCAGGGTGATTTTATAGAAGTCAACCGAACGGCGATCCGGTTCACCGGCTATTCAAGCAAAGAGTTGCATAAAATGAACATACAGTCGCTGATCCCTGACGCTTTCAAGGCCGATGCCCGCGACCATTTCCTTCAGGTTGTCGCTACCGGCAGAGCGTCCGGCAATTTCCCCTTCATTCTTAAATCGGGAGAAAACCGGCTTGTAAACATTGATGCGGTAAAAATTTCGGAAGAGCGTTTGATGGGCTTTATCCAGGACATTACTGAAAAGACCCGGGAACAAAAACGATTGAATTTTCTTGGGAAGATTTTTGATCAGTCGGTTAATGAAATCTATCTCTTCGATACCCAAACCCTGAAAATTACCGATGCGAATGCCCGGGCATTGAAAAACACCCGCTATTCATTGGAAGAGTTAAAACAGATGACAGTCAATCAAATCAGCAAAGAATTTACCGGCGATGCATTTAGGGAGCTGATAGATCCATTGACAAAAAAAATTGATAATCAAATAATTATTGAATCAAAACATATAAGAAAGGATGACACTGCTTACGAAGTGGAAATGCAAATCCAACGGTTAGACACCGATGAAGAGAAACTTTTCTCGGCCATCGTCATCGATATAACCAAACGCAAAACAGCGGAAAAAGAGCTGATGAACCTTAAGAATAGCCTGGAGGAGCAGGTAAAAATGAAAACCGAAGATCTGAAAAACCGAATTGCCGAATTGGAAATCTTTCGCGAAGCCACCATTGAGCGGGAGCACCGGATGGAAGAGCTACGCCAAAAATTAGAAAAACTAAAAAAGGAGGAAGAGCCATAAAGGTCTGCATTCATGAGTATTCATATCATAAAATATATCCTGATCATCCTGATTCTGTGGATTATCTTGCCGGGAAACGCGGCGATGCCAATTCCTGTTGATAACGCAGAAAATGAAAATCCGCTTTCCGACACCATTTTTATCGGATCGGAACCCAACTATCCACCCTACGCCATCATCGATGAAGATGGTAACCTGACCGGGTTTTCGGTTGAAATTTTCAAGGCAGCGGCGCAGGAAGTTGGAATCAATGTAGCGGTCAAAACCGGCTTGTGGACGGTTCTGATCAATGATTTGGCTACCGGACAAGTTGACGCCCTTCCCATTATGGCACGAACGCCGGAACGCGAAGAGCTTTTTGATTTCACATTCCCATACATGTCGCTCAAAGGAGCTGTATTTGTCAGAAAGGGGGATCACGAGATTCACACGGTGGATGACCTGAAAGGGAAAGAGATCCTGGTCATGAAGAGCGACAACGCCGAAGGATTTGTAACACGGGAGAATATTACCGACAAACTTTTTACAACCACAACCTTACAGGAGGCTTTCACCCAACTGGCAGAGGGGAACCACGATGCGCTTCTGGTGCAACACCTGACCGGACTCTTCGTAATTGACGAACTGGGTATTACCAATATTGATGCACTGAACCTCCAGGTTCCCGGATTTCGCGATGATTACTGCTTTGCCGTTCGGGAGGGAAATGACACGCTCCTCTCCCTGTTGAACGAAGGTCTCTCGATCATCATCGCAAACAACACCTACCGGGATATTTACCTGCAATGGTTCGGCCCTCCCGGTGATTCGAAAACCAACCTGATCCATCTGGTAAAAAAGATCCTTTGGGTACTGATCCCTCTCCTCGGATTATTCATCGTGTTATGGCTCATATTACTGCGAAGAAAGGTACAAAAAAGAACCTCGCGCCTGAACGAAGAGATTATCCGTCATCAGGAGACACTGATTGCATTGAGAAAGGAGCAGGTCGAATCGGGACAACGAGAGAAGCAGATCCGGGTACTGCTCAACTCTACCGCTGAAGGGATCTACGCCATCGACACCAAAGGGAATTGTGTCCTGATTAATAAGTCGGCACTTAATATGTTGGGCTATTCCGATCAGAGTGACCTGTTGGGAAAAAATATGCACAACCTGATCCATCACTCCAAATCCGACGGTAAAAAGTTCTCTTTTAAAGAGTGTGCCATGATGAAATCGATCTGGGAAGAGAAGGAGATCTATTCAGATAATGATCTTTTATGGAGATCGGATGGAACCAGCTTCCCGGCAGAATTCTATGCGTATCCTGTCCGGCAAAATGGTGTTGTTACCGGTTCGGTGGTCACTTTCTGGGATATCTCCGCCAGAAAAAGAGCGGAGAGCGAACTGCTTGAAATTAAAAACCGGTTGGAACAGGAAGTTAACAGCCGTACCGCCGAGCTGCAGGAGAAAGTTGAGAAGCTGGACCGGAGCCAACAGGCGATGCTCTATATGGTAGAAGACCTGAACCAGATTACCAAAGAGTTGAAAATTGAACGGAAAAAGCTGGAAGCTGCAAACCAGGAGCTGGAAGCATTTACCTACTCCGTATCGCACGACCTGCGTGGTCCGCTGCGTGCCATCAACGGATATGCCAACTTCCTGATCGAAGATTATGCCGAATCCATCGATGCCGAAGGAAAACGGTTCCTGTTCGTCATCAAAGAGAATGCAGAAAAGATGGACCAACTCATTACCGACCTGCTGAATCTGTCGCGCGTAACCCGGATCAACCTGAATCTGCTGCCGACAGATATGAAAAAAATGGCAAAAGCTGTTCTTCACGAAATTCGAACGGAAGAGGAGAAAAAAGCGTTTGAATTGATTGTCGGTGAAATGCCTGAGGTGATCTGTGACTCCGGACTTATGAAACAGGTTTGGTACAACCTGATCGACAATGCCCTGAAATATAGCTCAAAATCTCCGGTCAAAAGAGTCGAAACCGGAGCGTTCATTCAGGAAGACGAAGTAATCTTTTTCGTAAAAGACTCAGGAGCCGGATTTGATGCCCGGTTTAAGGAGAAAATTTTTGGTGTGTTTCAGCGACTCCATAAAGAGACCGAGTTTGAAGGAACCGGTGTCGGATTAGCCGTTGTTCAGCGAATTATTGCGCGGCACAAAGGAAAAATCTGGGCAGAGAGTGAACCCGGAAAAGGTGCTGCATTCTACTTCTCGATTCCAAAACAGCCATCGTTCGAATGATGATTCATGACATCCCTTACCGATCAGCAACTCCGCCGGGTTTAATATTCAGATTACAATCATAAGTATATAATAATCTGCAGGTTTCCGGATATCTTTCGGAATAAAACCAATGGTAAATAACTTTTGGGTGTATCAGAATTTTTTTTTTAAACCAAACGCCAAAGAAAATGTTATTCTGATATTTATCACTTGGTAGATTTAATCAAAAAATTATTTTTGTAAAAGATAGACCAACCCGATGAACATTGGATTGGTTCAAGATAGATTGTCAGGATAAAATTATTATTTTTATCAAACCAACTTGAAGAAACAGCGAATTTGTATGGATGAAAATGAGAAACCAATCAGAATTCTGTTTGCAGAAGATCTGCCTACAGATGTTGAATTGGCCATCCGGGAGATAAAAAAAGGAGGCATCCTGTTTAGCTTCCGGGTCGTTGATACCGAGCCTGCGTTTCGGGAAGAGCTAAATGAGTTCATGCCCGACATTGTTGTTTCCGACTACTCCATGCCGGAGTTTAACGGGATGACTGCCTTAAAAATCACCCGGCAACAGGAGTTTTTCATACCTTTCATTATGTTAACGGGGTCTATGAATGAAGAGACTGCCGTTGCCTGCATGAAGGCGGGTGCCAACGACTATGTGATCAAAGAGCAGATCAAACGCCTTCCCTATGCCATTTCCGAGGCCATTGACAAAAGCAATGCCCGCCGTGAGAAAGAGCAAATGGAGCAACAATTCATTCAGAGCCTGGAGGAGTACCGGCAGTTGATCGATGGAATGAACGAAACGGTATGGATTATTAATACCAGGGGAGAACTGCTGGATATGAACCAAACGGCCATCAAGGCACTTGGTTACTCCCGGGAGGAGCTGCTGGAGATCGGATTGAGCGGAATCGACAACTACCTTGACCGAGAGACCATTGAACAGATGGCACAATCCATGGTTTACCTTAAAAATCAATTCTTTCAAACCATCCATACCACAAAATCGGGACGGGAAATACCCGTGGAAATTACATCGACACTGGTCAAATACCGGGGTGAAGATGTCATCCTGGGCATTGCCCGCGACATCACCGACCGCGTAAAAATTGAGGAGAGGCTTCTTTTACTGAGCCGATCGGTTGAACAGAGTCCGGTAAGTGTGATAATCACCGACAAAAATGGAAATATTGAATATGTAAATAATACCTTCACAAAGATCACCGGTTATAGTTCTGACGATGTAATCGGCAAGAATCCCCGGCTTTTTAATTCAGGCAAACACGCTGCTGAATTGTACGCCGGTCTTTGGTCCACCATAACTGCCGGGAACGAATGGCATGGAGAACTGATAAACCGCAAGAAAAACGGTGAACTATACTGGGAAGATATCTCCATCAGTAGTGTGGTAAACAAAAAGGGAGAGATAACCCACTTTGTCTCGATCCGGGAGGATATCACCGATATGAAAAAAATGATCGATGATCTGGTGACTGCCAAAGAGAAAGCGGAAGAGAGCGACCGGCTGAAATCGGCGTTTCTGGCCAATATGAGCCACGAAATCAGAACACCGATGAGCGGCATTATGGGTTTCACCGAATTGCTGAAAGAGCAAAAATTATCTGGTGAGGAGCAGAGTATTTACATTGAAATCATTCAGAAAAGCGGCGAACGAATGCTAAATACCATCAACGACCTGATCGAAATTTCAAAAATTGAATCGGGTTCGGTGGAAATTAATCTTGCACAAGAAAACATCAATGAGTTAATAAACTATTTTTATCAGTTCTTTAAGCCTGAAGCTGAGAAAAAAGGATTGACAATCCTGGCAAAAAAAGTGTTATCCGACCAAGCCACCATTGAAACCGACAAGGATAAACTGATTGGTATTCTCTCCAACCTGATCAAAAATGCCATAAAATACACCAACGAAGGCGCCATTGAATTTGGTTATGAGCTAAAAAACAATACCATAGAGTTTTATGTAACCGATACCGGCATTGGCATACACAAGGAGCGACAAGAACGTATTTTTGACCGGTTTATCCAGGGAGATATGAGCTTGTCGAAACCATACGAAGGAGCCGGACTCGGACTCTCCATTGCAAAAGCATACGTTGAGATGTTAGGGGGGGAAATCTGGGTCAACTCATCCCCCGACCAGGGATCCTCTTTTCGCTTCAGTCTCGACTACCCGGCACCGGAAGAAACAACCACCGACCATCTCTTAACACCGGTCATAAACAAGGCCGATCATCAGATTTTAAAGCGGATGACCATCCTGGCGGTGGAAGATGACACCATTGGAAGGATCTACCTTTCAGAATTGCTCGAAAGCTCCTGTAAAAAGGTACTCTATGCCACGAACGGAGAAGAGGCGGTTTCACAAACGAAGTCGACACCCGACATTGACCTTATACTGATGGATTTGCGTATGCCGGGGATGGATGGTTACACAGCAACAAAGCAAATTAAAGCGTTAAATCCGGAGATTATAATCATTGCTCAAACCGCTTATGCCCTGGCCGGTGACCGTGAAAAAGCCCTGGCTGCCGGG
>CAZILU010000166.1:0-6404 GCA_964540165.1 uncultured Mariniphaga sp. | reverse complement strand
GTCGATAGATTCAAAACTACCTGAAGGCTCCAGCATAATGCGTTGGCGGCCCATGTTGATCTCACCTCCGGGATAGAGGATATTAGTTGCAGAAATGATATTGCGCAGCTTCATCATGTTCAGGCCGTAGTGGGCCAATTGTTTATCGTCGAACCCGATAAAAATGCGCTCTTCCTGTACGCCTCCGTATTTTATTTTAGCCACATCGGGGAGCAGCAGCAACTCGTCGCGCACCTCTTTGGCATAGTCTTCCAGCTGGCTGTACGGTACGCCATCGCCGGTAACACCGAGGATGATCCCGAATACCGTACCGATGTCTTCATCCTTCACCACAGGGCCAAAAATACCCTGCGGCAAGCGGGGTCTGATATCTTCCACCTTATTGCGGAGGGTGGTCCACACCGACTGCAACTCTTTTGCACTCACGTCTGTAATCAGCTCCACCGTAATTACCGACAGCCCCGGACGCGATTCACTGGTAATGGTTTTTACCTCCACCATTTCACGAATGACCTCTTCCAACGGTTCGGTGACCAGGGTTTCCACTTTGTTGGGATCGGCACCGGGGTATTGAGTTACCACACTGGCAATCCGAACCGTATATGGCGGCATACTGTCGCGTTCCAGCTCAAAATAGTTGCCTACACCGATAATAGCGATCACCAGGATGGCGATGAGAGTAATCCGGCTGTTATTCAGCGTTATTTTTGTAAGATTCATTCGAATAAATTTTATTCATGTACGTTTAATCTCGGTAATGACACTAATTATCTAACAGTTTTACCTTCCGACCATCATATAAAAAACTCAGTCCTGCGGTTATCAACAATTCATCTTTGTTCAGACCGCTCACAATCTCGTATCCGTCGGCCTGCAGCTCCCCCAGGGTTATGTTTCTTTTTTTCGCAACATAAAAGTCGCTACCATCGCTTTTAGTCGCTACAAAGACAAAATCGCCCGACGAGTCGTGCCCGACAGCATCTGGGGTAATAACTACCCTGTTTTGAGAGAGGCTGTCCCCGTTCACCGGTAGTTCTACCGTTCCTGTCATTCCGGGAAAAAGCCGGGAAGAGGATTTCGCTAACCGGACAATCACCGGATAGGCAGAGGCATTCGGGATGCCCGGACTCACTTCGGTAATCATTCCCCGAAAGGTCTCTTCGGGGAATGCACTGAACCGCACCGTTGCATCCTGTCCGCGATTGATTTGCGATATGATGTTCTCCGGTACAGCTGTTTTTATTTCCAGGTTATTAATTCCGGCAAAAACCACAACAGGATGACCGGCACCGGTCATTTCGTTTTCCTGAACCATCACCGAAGAAATCACACCATCGATAGGCGCTCTTAAAACGGTATAATCCAGTTGATTTTGTGCCGCCATGAGTTGTGAACGGGCACTATTCACCGTAGTTTCGGCCGATTCAAACTGCGTTTTTGCTTTTTCATATTCGCTCAGGGAAACATGGTTATTCACATACAGGTTCTCAACCCGCAAAAAAGCGGATCTGGCTGCGGCCAACCAGGCTTCAGCATTTTTCAGGGAAGCTTCCGCCTTGTGGTAATTGATGCGGTAGTCAGTATCATCAAGGCGGGCAACCACGGACCCTCTTTTTATCGTATCTCCCATATCAACCGGTACATCTTCGATCATACCGCCCACCTTGAAACTCAGTTTCGCCGCGGTGGCTGATTGCGTTACTCCTGAAAATGAGCGTACGCTTTGCGCAGTGCTCTCTCCCACTTCCTGGTAAAAAACCGGACGAACGACTTCTTCTTTCTCTTCATTGCCTCCGCAACCGGTCAGCAGCAGAGTGCCTAAAGCAAGGATTTGTATCTTTACAGTTATCTCTTTCATTTTTACTCTTCGGTTAAATAAGTTACTAATCGGTTGGTATATTGTGCTCTTTCGGATTCGCTTTCCAGAAAGAAAAATTTTCCCTGCAACCGTTCTGTTTTGATGTAATCCAGTATGTACTGGTAACGCGAGCCTAATGCCATTTGCCTTGTTCGAATCATCACACTCTGGGCATCGGTAAGTTGTACAACGTTAACCATTCCCTGAGCGTATGCATCCTGGATGGTACGGAAATTCTCTTCAGCAGTATGGGCAGCATCTTCCGACAGTTCCATTTCGCGATACGATGCTTGCAGAAACTGCACGTTGGAACGGATTCCTGCTTCCAGTTTGTTGAGCAGGTCCTCTTTCTGCCAGGCAATTTTATCCTGCTCGATGGTGGCCCGCTGCATTTCGCTTCTTTTCCGGCCACCTTCAAAAATGGGGATGCTCAGACGCAGACCCAGGTTCCAGGTGATGTCGTCGGGTGGCGGCGGTACAGGCAACTGCGGATTCCGAATGACTCCTTCGCGGATCAAAGCCTGATCGGCATTTCCGACAAGTACCACTTCGGGTAAATACATCTGCCTGATATTCATCATCTTTTGCCGGTCAATCATCTCTCCGGCTGTTGCTAATTGTTGGAGCTCCGGCGAATGGGCAAGCATTTCGTTCATCAAAAAGCCTGCATATTTTTCGGTCAGGTCCGGATGGTTGAACCAGGAATCCAGAATTTGCTGATTGTGAATGATCGTTCTGCCAACATCGGCGGAATCAGGGGTGGCAATGGCATTGCCCACAGGTTGGTTCAGCAGTTCATTTAACCGGTACATAGCCGCTTTGTAACCTGCCTCGGCATCGTTTAAATCCATCCTGCCGAGGTTCAGTTCAGTAATCCAGCGGTTGACATCCGATACGCTGCCCTCACCGCTTCTCTCTTTGGCCCTGGCCAGTTCCAGGTTTTTCAGGGTGACGCTTACGTTTTCATTTTTTATCTGAAGATTGTTTTTAGCGAACAACAGGGAAATATAAGCCTGCGAAACATCATGCACCAAGTCGAGTGTGGTTTGCCGGTTGCCCTGTTTTGTACTTTCGGCCATCAGCTTTTTCAGTGCAATGTTCGCATAAGCCGCCTCGGAATAGATCACCTGCTTTAACGAAACCGAACCGGTAACCGAAAATTCACCCCGCTGTCCCATGGACGATTCCACCAGGTTTTCACTTAGTTGCACTGCCGTTCCCGAGGCTTCCACCTGTGGCAGAACAGTTGCTTTGGCCGTGCGAATCTCTTTTTCTGCCATC
Source organism: uncultured Mariniphaga sp. (assembly GCA_964540165.1). Classification (GTDB taxonomy): domain Bacteria; phylum Bacteroidota; class Bacteroidia; order Bacteroidales; family Prolixibacteraceae; genus Mariniphaga. Next base: position 3,265 of record CAZILU010000166.1, on the reverse strand, counting down.
AGCAGATCCTGGTCGCTCATTTTCCCTTGCAGATTGTTTTCCAATGCCAAAGCAATAGCCCTGTGCAACGTCAGTTCGTCACCGGGTATTTTTTCAACGTTCAGAAAAACAGCATCTGCCAGGTCAGACCATTGGGGAAACCGTTCAGTCAGTCGCAGGCTCTCCATATTTACGATGGCTGTTCGCTCCGGACCATCAGCAAAAGAGGAAACATCACCGAGCGGGATTCCTTCTGAAGCTTTTAAAACCCGTACTGCCACTTGCCGGGCCAACGGTTGAAAAGTAAACTGCGGGGTAAATGTAATGGTGGCTCCAAGTTCCAGGTATGCCGTTCCATTTACCGAAAGCGACGGAATTCCCCTTTCATTCAGGCCTGAAATAACGGCCCCGGCAGCGGCAGCGGAATGGTGAATCAACGGGAAAACCATGGCTGCATCGGTTCCGGCAGGCAATTGATCCAATGGATTTTCATTTTCTTCTACCGGAATAAACGAAACATCAAATGTGTTTCCATCCGATTTCAGATACGCATTCAGAATCTGAAATTCTGAATAAAGTTCCCGGGGAATGATGACTGCAAGATGATGGGCTTCGAAAATCCGTGCAAAGGAGTGCATGTCGTCTTTCAACCGGATAAGCGATTCAATCCAGGCAAAATTAGGAATGCCTGAACCTTCATCGGACTGCAACGGCAAATTCTGAAGTTCCGGATCTAATACCGTGGCAGCAATCACCGGCTTGGGAAACACCGATAACCGGGCTGCTGCATCCGACGAGAGAAATCCCAGCGTCACCACAATATCCACTTCCGGGTTGTTAAAAAAAGTGTGCAGGTGCTCTTCCGCTTTCCGGGGTTGCCAGTCTGCCGTCAGTTCGACAAAAACAGCACCATCGCCGCCATTGGTCAAAGCTTCGGTTTCAGTCTTTACCTGCATGGTCAGCAGATCAAACTCAGAACCCGGAGCATCGGTGACAATGCCAACGGTTACCGGCTGTGCATAAGTTGCCAGCGGAAAAATAAGCAGAATAAGTAAATAGTTCAAAACAATTGATATTCGTTCCATATTGAAGAAATTAATCGGTTGCTGACTGGTATTTTTTAATATCGCGCACCATTTTATCGGCCAGTTGCATATCACTCATCAGTGCCTGGAAACTGCCAGGAATTTCTTTAACCAGAATTTTGGTTTCTGTACCGGTTGCAAAAACCTTCTCTTCATTCCTGACGAGGGTAAACAGGTCATAACCTTGATTATCTGGCTGTTTGAAAAGCAGATCGAGACTAAAGCCCCCAGGGTCGTTTTCAACGGGCAAGTTTCCGCCGGCATCAATAATCCTTTTTACTTTTTGTGTTTCCATCTCCCTCTGTTGTTAATTAATATTTACTAACTTTAAGTGCATATCATTACAATCCTAAATTGAGTTCTCATCTATTTCAGATTCATAGTTCTTTAAGATACGACAAAGTTAGTTAATATTTACTAACTTCCAAAATCTAACTAAAAAAAATGATTTATTTTGATTGGATTATAGAAAAACATCCCTGCCCGGTTACAGAGCAGGGATGTTTAAGTTCAGTATATTTTTATTTTAGTGCCCGGCATGCGAACCACTACTGTGCTCCAACAAATCATGAATGGCTTCAAGTGTGTGGGTATAATCCACATAAGCTTCCACAAAGGCTCTTCCGGTTTCAACCGATTCGTTTTTCTTTTGGCTCAACTCAGCAGTTTTATGGTATTTTTCCAAAATAACACTTCCGATGTGGTTGTTCAGTTTCGCTACCAAATCATCGATATCTCCTGATGACAGTGCATGGTCGCTTATTTGGATCATTTGTTTTGTTGTCCCAGGCGATTTCAGCCCGGTATAGGGAGCGCCTTCGGTTTCGCGGTGAAGCCTCACCAGCGTTTCAAAAAAGTACTTTTCAATCACCTCGTAAATCTCCCGGTTGCCATTTTTGAGGGCGACTGTTTTGTTGAAAAGTGAAATTACTTCCTTTTCCTGTTTTTTGGAAATCCATTTTAATACCAATTCAGGATTGTTGGTTTCCAGCGCTTTTCGGGCATCGGTAATCACAGGTCCGTCGTACGAATCGCAATGCGCAGATGCCGGTTTTGAAATTGTTAAAACCAAAACTGCCAATAAAGCAGCGAAAAATAATTGGTTTACGTTAAATCTCCGATTGAAAAGGCTAACCTTTTCTTGTTGTCTTTTTCTCTTTGTTCTCATTTTTTAAAATTTTTATGGTGAATAATTCAGTTTTTCACCACAAACATAGGATGGATCGAAAAGGTGTGCGACCTACTTTATAAAAGGGTACTCCTTTGTTGGAAAAAGACTTGTTTTTATGGGATCAGATGATAAATTTTACCGGACTGTTGTTTTTTGAATTGCGTGGGTGTTTTTCCGGTAATGTTTTTAAAAACCCTGTTAAACGCCGACTTGGAATTGAATCCAGCCCCGAAGGCTATGCCCAAAACAGAATATTTCTGATAACCGGGATTGATAATTTTAGTTTTCACTTCTTCAATCCGATAGTGGTTAATAAAGTCAAAAAAGTTCTTACCGATATTTTTATTAATCACCTGCGATAAATAGTGCGACGGTATATTCAGCTCGCCGGCCAGTTGTGGCAGGGTTAAATCAGGATTCAGGTAAGGCTTTTTTTCGGCCATGTAATTTATCAGTTTTTCGGCATACGCTTCGGCATCGGTTTCCTTCAGAGTTGATCCTGCATATTTTTCAACTGAATTGCTTTCGGTTACAAACTGGCCATTTTCGAATCCTGAAAAAATCTCTTTCTGCTTTAATCCAAAATAACCAATGAGAATGATAAAAACCGATAACGACAGCGAAAGTCCGTTGGTGCAAAAATTCCAGGAAAAAAGATAAAAAATATGATGCATCGCTGCAGCGGCCATTAAAATAGTCCAAACGGCTCCAAAAGTATAAACCAGATTTCGCAACCAGCCCAGGTCGATATTTTCTATCGAAGAAAAATTATTAAAGATATTAATGTCCAGCTTTTTGAACAAAGCCAGGGAAAGTCCAAAATAAACCGGTCCGGATAACGCCGTGATTACCAGAAAAAAATTGAACAGAGCAGATGAACCGTGCTCTCCTTCCAAATGGTCAAGTCTGATTTTCACCGCAGTTTCAGGAAAAAATGAAATACCGGCCAAAAAAAGATTAAACAGCACAAAAGGAACAAAATGCAAATAGTCAGCAGGTGCAATTCGGTATGATTGAATAATTAACGCCC
>CAZILU010000165.1:0-6446 GCA_964540165.1 uncultured Mariniphaga sp. | reverse complement strand
TAGCCCGGCCAGTCATTATTATGCCAAAAATCTGTATATTTTACCGTCTCACCATCGGCATTGATAAAAGAGAGCGGATCATCCAAATTATCAAGCTTATCATTGAATATCTTACGCATTTGATACTCAGCGCCTATGCCTAAACGCTCACCCAACGTAAATTTCACACCAAACCCAAACGGTATCGCTAATGCCATTATCGGTTCGTTAATCTCAGATCCCCCCGATAACAACGGATGCCTCTGATTCAACACATTAATGGAATCACGCATGGAACCATCTACCTCATAAGGATAATACATCATCCCGATCCCTCCCATAATGTAGGGTGTAAACCACGTTTTCCGATCTCCCAATACATACCTCAGGTAGTTAACCTCAGCCATAAGCGAAAGATCCTGAACCTTCTTATCAAATACAAATGCAACATTTTCTACCATGCCTTCGTCAGCAAATTTCCCCGATAAAAACATCGCCCGGATCGCAACCCTGGCGTTAAAATTATATCGGAAATAAGCTCCCATATTCATATTGAACGCCTGCATTGGTGATGCCACTTTTATATCACCCCAATAGGTGGAAGTGCCTCCCCAAATGCCTAAATCAGCTGTTTTTTGGGCAAAACCTGAAACAGTAAGAATAACGGCAATAAATACCAATCCAATTTTTCTCATTGGTTATTCAAAATCATTTATTCAAAAAAAGCATCAGGCATGTTCATCTCCCGATCGACTCAACTTATTGAAAAAGAACGATCTATATAATAATAAACAAATCGCTCTCCAAGATACTCCCGGTTATTCCCAACAGCATCAATGTCATTACAACAAACTGACAACCAGTGAACTAAACTTGCTTTTCCCTCATTTTTCAGCTTTCAAGAGGTACAAAAGTAATATAATTCTAAATAAATCATACCCGTATGCTCTTATAAAACCGAAAGAAAGATTAAAAATTGTTAAGCCCGATTACTATTTTAATTGCGCTTGTCATAACCCCACATCAGCTTGTTTCTCAAAGTATTAAAAAATGGTTGATCGGGCAGTTGAAGAGTCTTTAACGTAACATTGGCCTTTTGTATGCGCAGGGTAGTTTCAAAGTCTACGGTCACCGACCGGTAATCGAGTGATGTCAGATAGTTGGTTCCACGGCCTTCAACCTTCAGGTCGATGGCATACTTATCGGGGACCACAACGGGCCGGATAGTCAGGTTGTGGGGTGCCAGCGGCGTGATCACAAAATTTTCAGAATCGGGTGTCAGAATCGGCCCCCCCACACTCAGTGAGTAAGCCGTTGAACCGGTTGGAGTGGCAACGATTAACCCGTCAGCCCAGTAATTGTTCAGAAACTGACCATCACACCAGGCTGAAATGTTGATCATCGATGAAGAGTCCGTTTTTAGCACCGCAAGCTCATTTAACGCGTAACTGAAGTCCAATCGCTCGCCACCATTGATATGCACTTCCAGCATTGAGCGCTCAACGACCGCATAACGCCCTTCAAAAATACCCCGGAGAGCGCCGGGGATCTGATCTCCTGAAATATCTGCCAGAAAGCCCAGCCTTCCGCTATTCACGCCAACTACGGGAATATTAAAATTTCGAATATGAACCACAGAATGCAAAAAAGTACCATCCCCGCCAACACTGAAGATAAAGGCATTGCCGGGATCAAATTCCTCAGGCGTCTGAAAAAATGAGGTGTAATAAGGATCCACCTTTAACTCCTCCGTCAAAAAGAAAAAAAAAGGCTTAAATAGCTGAACTTCAATATTTAGATTCTTTAAAAAATGAAAGAATTCATCCAAAATCGGAATAAACTCTTGCGAAACCGAAGTTCCAAAAACGGCTATCTTCATGTAATCTAATTAAAAATTCATATACTTCATGAAATGATCAAAACGATCCTGATACAGATCATTGAGCATTGAGTGATCGAGATACACCCCTTTCACCAGGTAATCATAACGCATAAATGACTGTATAACAGGAGATAAATCTTCCTTGTCCAATTTCAATACAAGCTCCAGCCGATTGGTTCCGGGCAATGGATTCAGGAAAAAGCTAAGAATCCGGGTATCATTGCTCTCCACAATCTGGCTGATCTGCGCCAACGAATAGTCGTTCACATTCACCTCTAAAACAACCACCCCTCCCATCTCCTGCAGTGAGAAATAGCGGGCAAACCGACGAGCCAGGTCGTACAGGGTAATTCCCCCAAGATAATCATGGCTCGAACTCAACACCGCTATCACGCTCAGCTTTAACTTATACATCAGTATCGCTACCTCAAAAATGTGCTGATCTTCGTGAACATGCGTAGTATCAAACTTCTCCGCCTCCTTGCCGATAGACTGGTCCAACAGATTCAGGTCATAGATGAACTTATCGGAAACCAATCCGATATATCGCCCATTATCTACCACCGGCAAGTGGGAAACACGATATACATCCATGGAACTGAGCACCTTTTGCCCGGTTTCACTACTCCTGACTGCAGGAATCACATCCGATATTAAATTGTTTGCCAGCAATTGTCTATTTTTGTTCTGATGTTTCTATGATGAAAAATATAACTTGCACGGTAAATATACAAATATGACAAGACTTAGTGTAAATATAAATAAAATTGCGACACTGCGAAATTCTCGCGGAGGAGAAATCCCCAGCGTTAAAGAGGCTGCCATAAATTGCCAAAAATTTGGTGCACAGGGAATTACTATTCACCCCCGCCCCGATGAGCGGCACATTACCCGGAAAGATGTATACGACATTAAACCACTGATTATCACAGAATACAATATCGAAGGGTATCCGGGTGAAGATTTTTTACGCATGGTGATTGAAGTCCGACCTGACCAGGTGACGCTGGTTCCCGACAGTCACGACCAGCTTACCAGCGATCATGGCTGGGATACCTGGAAGAACCTCTCCTTCCTGAAAGAGGTGATCGCTCGTTTACAGGAGGCAGGAATCCGTACCTCCATATTCACCGATCCCGATCCCATCGCCATCGAGGGCGCTGCAGAAACCGGGACCAACCGGATCGAGCTCTATACGGAACCGTATGCCCGCCTATACCCGCTGGGCCGCGACCAGGCGATCGCCCCATTCCTCGAAGCCGCACGGACAGCCCATAATGCCGGCCTTGAGATCAATGCCGGTCACGATCTGAACCTCGGCAATCTCAACTACTTTTACAACAACATCCCTTTCCTGGCTGAAGTATCTATTGGCCATGCCCTCATTGCCGATGCACTTTACCTGGGTATGGAGACAACCATACAGAAGTACCTTGAATGCCTGAAATAATATGGAACTATTTTTTCGAAAAGAGGGAACCGGAGCCAACCTGGTTGTTATCCACGGACTCTACGGTTCGTCGGATAACTGGATGAATATGGGAAAACGGCTGGCAGAAAACCATACGGTTTACCTGATCGACCAGCGAAACCACGGGCGGTCACCCTTTGCACCGGAGCAGTCGTATGAAGCCATGACAAACGATATGGCTCAGTTTTTCGACAAGCAACAGATCCCAAAGGCCACCATCCTCGGCCACAGCATGGGCGGCAAAACAGCCATGTGGTTTGCTGCCAACTACCCGGAGCGGACAGAAAAGCTGGTCATCGCCGATATCGCCCCCAAAAACTACCTGCAGACAGGCGAAAGCAGCCAATATCACCTGCACCAGAACATCCTGCTGGCCATGCAGGAGATCGATTTCAGCCGAATTGAAAGCCGCCGGGACGTGGAACACCACCTGGGGGAACGGATCGACGACCATCGCATCATCCAGTTCCTGCTGAAAAGTGTCACCCGCGATAAAAAAAGCCGTCAATTCCGGTGGAGGCTGAATGCTGAGGTACTCTATGCCTGCCTCGATGAGATCGTAGGAGGCGTTAACCGGCAGTGGTTCGAAGACCGGATGCCCATCACCGCCTATCCGGTGATATTCATCCGCGGCCTGAAATCAAACTACATCACCGATGACGATATCCCGCTTATTAAAGAGATCTATCCCGATGCTTCAATCATCGGCATTCCCGGTGCCGGGCACTGGCTCCATGCCGAAAAACCCGACGAATTTATGGATGCCGTCCTACAATGTTGTTAATTATAGCGAACTCTTTCTATCGGCATACGTAACGTCAATAGTACGTCATTTCCGCATCATTACCGGTTATACTTTTCAGTCAGATTTTGCAGAAAGAGAAAAGAGTCCGGGTGCAGCCGCTCCTTATCAAAGCGCCACTCCCAATTTCCGTTAGCCACTCCGGGTCTGTTGAAACGGGCCTCCTCCCCCAGCATCAGCAGGTCCTGCATTGGCAGAATGGCCATCTGCGCGGCAGAGGCCCATACCTGCTCCACGCCACGCATCAACGCTCTCTCTCCATACCCGCCAAGGTAACGATGCACACCTCTTCTCTCCGTTCCCTTTACCGACCGTAACCACCCCAGCGTGGTATTATTGTCGTGCGTCCCTGTAAACGCAATATCCTGGAGCTGATAGTTGTGGGGAAGGTGCTCGTTCGAAGCATCTGTGCTGAAGGCAAACTGCAGCACCTTCATCCCCGGCAGCTTAAACTCATCACGCAACCGCTCTACTTCCGGCGTAATCACACCCAGATCTTCGGCAATCAGCGGCAGGTTCCCAACCTGTTCCCTGAAGCGATGCAGCAGTTGACTGCCATGAGCGGGAAGCCACTGCCCGCTGATGGCGGTCGGCTCTCCGGCAGGTACCGCCCAATAGGACTCCAATCCCCGAAAATGATCGATCCGCACCCGGTCGTACAGGTGAATATTAAAATGGAGCCGTGCCAGCCACCAGTCGTATCCGCGAGCCTCCAGCCGGTCCCACCGGTAGATCGGATTACCCCACAACTGGCCTGTCTCGCTAAAGTAGTCGGGAGGTACCCCCCCAACATGGGTAGGCATCAAGGCCTCATCCAGCATAAACAGATCGGTATTACTCCACACATCAACACTATCGCCCGATACATACAACGGCATATCGCCAACAAACTCAATCCCCTTCGCCCCTGCATACTCCCGCAACCGGAACCACTGCCTGAAAAAAAGAAACTGGATAAACTCATGGAAAGCGATATCCTCAGCCAGCATGGAGGCGTAACTTTTCAGTGCCCCCCGCTGGCGAAACTTCAGATCTTCCGGCCACTCATGCCACACCAACGGATTCCAGTGGCCTTTCAACGCCATAAAAAGCGCATAGTCCTTCAACCACCAGCCATGCTCTTTCAAAAAATGATGATACTCATGCTCAAGGCTGGTATCGTGCTTTTGGCAGAAAGTGGCATACGCTCTCCTCAACAGCGCCATCTTCCAAGGCTCAACACGTTCAAAATCGACCCGCCGGAGTGAAGCATCCGTCTCGTTTTCAATATCTACAGCCGTCAGCAACCCATCATCTGCCAACAGCGCCAGATCGATCAGCAACGGGTTCCCCGCAAAAGCGGAGTAACACTGATAGGGAGAGTTTCCATAACCTGTAGGTCCTAAGGGTAAAATCTGCCATACCTTCTGACCGGCTCCGGCTAACAGATCAATGAATTGCCGGGCTTCAGCCCCCATGGTACCGATCCCCTCCGCTCCGGGCAGAGAGGTGATGTGGAGCAATACTCCGCTACTTCGTGTTGCCATAGCGATACACTTTTCTAAAATGAGCCAGATGGGCTGCCGTTTCGCGGACGATCCGCTGCACAGCCAAACCGTGTCTGAGATCGGGAACTACCGCCTGCAGATCCTTGCCGGTCAAAAAAAGATAGTGAGCATGCACCATCGAACGGAGCCACCCCGGAGGCACATGTCCGGAAGGAAAGCTGCTTAAGGGAGCATAGTTACTGCCTACCATCTGCTTTACCCATTGACCGGAGCCTTCAAGATAATACTCAAAATACTCCGAATGTTGAGACGAATACCTCAGGGCACCCTTTTCAGCATAGAGCTCAAAGTGCACCAGATCGCCCGTGCCGGAGCTGATGCGGCTGGCCGACAGGTTGCCTGCTGCTCCGGTTACCGGATCAACCAGCGACAGGGAGCTGAAAAGATCGGAGCCCTCTGGCACATCGGGAAAGCTCCCTCCCTGCAAGGCGCCCGTGATCTGCAGCGACTCACCCAGGAAAGCCATCAGCAAGCTGATGCCGTGCGATCCCAGATCAGCCATGGCCCCGCCATCGGGTGCCGGTGTCAGCCGGGTAACACGCTTCTCACGATAGCCCGGCTGCAAATAGTCGCCATGATAGTACTTCAGGTCGAAATGAACCGGCCTGCCTAATATGCCCGACCGCCAAAACTGTATAGCTTCACGTACAGCCGAGGTCTGCAGATACTGAAAACCGACCTGAATGCGCAGATCCCGGTTCACCGCTTCAACCAACGCCTTCATATCGTCCTCTTCCTCCTTAGAGGCACAAACCGGCTTCTCCA
>CAZILU010000164.1:3058-6500 GCA_964540165.1 uncultured Mariniphaga sp. | reverse complement strand
GATCGGGCTGTTTTTTAGGCAAAAATGAAACTTTTTTACCGAATCCAAGTACACAAACAGAGTCATTTGTTCATTGAAAAAATCAATAATTATTCTTTCCGATGAACAGTGATCCGGACAAAAACCAAAAATAACCACAAGATGAAGACAGGAAAAAAACTCAAAATCTGCGGATCGATCACCAAGTATGAATCGCTGGCACTATTAAAAAATGAGATCCTGCCGGGTACGGTCGTGTGCGAGGCCGATCAGCCCTACTCCAATTATTACGGGCGGGTGCCGGACAAGCCGGAGCCCAACTCACTCTTCCTTTTCACAGAGCGTTTTTACACACTGGAGGAGGCGTTACGGTTTACGCAAAACATTGACATCTGCGCCAAAAACCGGGTCAACACGGCGAGTGCCATGCTGGAAACCGCCGGGCATCTGCTTCCGGCCATACGAATCCGCAACTTCCCCGACTACCAGCACATTGCCATGTTGCAAGAGTGTTTCATGAAGTTGGGAATGCAGTTCGCGCGAAAGGTTCATCCCGGCACGAAGGCGCTGGTCACCGTCAACAAATGTTTCTGTCTCTCCTATGGTGGCGATGGGATCTACTTAGACCGGCAGGAGCCCCGCGAAGGGTACATCACCATTCCAATGCGACCCGGTCACGAAAATTTTATTGAGCTGATTACAAAGGTCTGGAACAACAGCAACTGCAAGCTGTTTGATGCCGCCCGGGGCGGACTGATCATCGACGGGCATGTGCACGAGATGATCCGGATCTACTCCGAACACCTCAACATGGAGCTGCTGCAGTGCATCAAAAAAGAGTTAGACCGGTGGTTATGATCGAATCCCCATTTCCCACACATTCAAAAACCACAACCTGATTACATTCACCAGCTTATCCCAGTTCAGCAGACCAATTTCATCCGATGGCAGGTGATACGTCGGATGGATACCGGCATAGACATAGACAAACGGAATATCCCGTTCGGAAAAGGCGGTATGGTCACTGCTACCGGTAGTGCGCGCCACCGAACGGTAGCTAACATCCAGGTTCAGATCATACGCCGCCACATTCCTTTTAGCCAGCGCCTCCAGTTCGGGATGCGTCTTGACATACATCATCGACACCCGATTCCCCAACGAATCAGCAACCGGATTCCGCGCAATCATGTCGAAATTGACATTTAACAGAATCTTTTTCTCCTCCTGAAGTGCCTTACGAACGAAATACCTGGCACCTCGCAGTCCGCGCTCTTCCCCATCCCAGCAGGCAAATATAATCGACTTCTCCGGCTTTTTCCCGGTGGCTTGAAACGCCTTGGCCAGGGTAAGAACTGCCACCGTACCCGAAGCGTTGTCGTCGGCGCCGTTGAAAGTCCATCCGTTCCATTTACCCAAATGGTCGTAGTGCCCGCCAATCACAATATACTCATCCTTTTTCTCTCCCTCCAGGAGTCCCAGCACATTGCGGGCTTTAATCACCCGGGATTCGACCGTAGTTTGAAACGTTGCTGTTTTTCCGGTGACAGGCATCGATGCGGGCTGCATTTTGCGTTTTGCATCGGCCTCGAACCGCTCCGGGCTAATGCCTGTACCCGACAGCAAAAGCGCGGCAATCCGACCGGTAATATCAAAAACAGGAATATCATTTGCCAGGGTATCTCCCGGATGGATCAACTTTTTATCGTAGATCGACGGAAGCAGACTATCGGCCTCGTAATACTCCTCATTCACCGGATAAACCCGGTTTTTCGACCAGTTGACAGCGGGATCGCCATAAGGATCGATCCGGATCACCGCCAGCGCTCCCGCCTCCACAAGAAATTTTATCTTATTGATTTCCAGATTACTCATTGCAAGTGTCGTGGCAGGTTTCAACTGCTTATACGCTTTGGATGCCGGATCGCGGTGCCCGGGAAATCCGGTCATTATAACGGCGATACGCCCCTTCAGATCAACTCCTTTCAGATCGTTGTATGCCTCTTTCCTGTCCCGGTAACCATAACCGGCAAACACCAGCGGAGCGCTACCCGTGCGGCCGATCATACCCGGATCGACCGAGAAATCACTCTCATACTGCAAGGTTACACTCCGCCCGATACCTTGCTCTTCAGTAAAAAGCGACAGATGTTGTTCCCTACCCGGACCATATTCCAACAGACTGAAATTCTGAAAATAGGTCTCGGTGGCGGTTGCCTCCTTCCCCACCAGCCGGTCGCGACGCGACGGGTGCCAGTACTCCGTATCACCGATCGGCTGAAGTCCGTACATACGAAATAATGAGGCAATATACTCGGCAGCCAGATAGCCGCCACGCGTTCCCACACGTCGTCCCTCCAGCAGATCTGAGGATAAAAATTCCATAGGTCCCTGCACTGCCGGCAATGTGATCTCTGCCAATCCCTTCTCCACTTGGGACTGGGTGATCTTTGCCAGCTCTTTCTCTGCTTCCGACTGACTGAAAGATGAGAGGCTCATGCCCGTAATCATCAAATAAACAACAACATATCGTCTAAAAAACATCATTTGTTACTTTCAATAATAGGGTTTGTTTTAAATCTTGGGGAAAAATATAAAAAAATAAAGAAAAAACCTCACCAATATTTATTTCAGGGCCTCCTCCACCCGTTGCAATCCGTTACGGACATTTTCGTCATCGGGCCGCAGTTCAAGGGCCTTCCGGTACCAGAAACGGGCAACATTGAAGTTGCGGCTTTCCAACGCCTCACCGGCCCGGGTCGTGAAGAGCTGAAACTGCTCGCCCGAACGACTGGCCAACCGTTCAGCCACTAAAATCGCGATGGCCTGCAGTTGTTCCCGCGGATAGCTCTCCTCCGGCTTTACGGTCAACGCCCGGTTGTACCACCCTCTGGAAACAGCGAGCTGATGATCGCGGAAGGTAGAATCGGCCCGATCTACATACTGCTGATAATCGCGATCGCGCTGATTATTCAATAAGGCACGTACCAAACGGTTGATTTCATCGATCTGCTCTTTGGGATAGCTCTCCTGAGGCTTCACATCCCATGCTTTATAGTACCATGCCCGGGAGACGTTGTATTGCTTCGCATCAAATAGTTCATCTGCTTTGGCAATATACTCCTCATACAGGCGGTTAATGCCGGCTTCGCTCATTCCCTGGCGTTCCGCCAAAAGAGAGTCCTGACGAGCCTGTTCTGTCGCGGCCAACTGCGCCCGACGCTCCGCTTCTGCCTCTGCGGCCTGACGTTGTGCTAACCGCTGTGCCTCTGCCTGGGCAGCGGCGATCGAATCCTGGCGAGCCTGTTCGGCAATGGCAGCTAACCGTGACTGCTCAGCGGCAACGGCAGTCAGGGAGTCCTGACGGCGCTGCTCAGCCATGCGGGCGGCTTCGGCAGCCAGGGCAGCCAGCCGCTGTGCCTCTGCCTGGGCAGCGGCGATCGAATCCTGGCGAGCCTGTTCGGCA
>CAZILU010000164.1:0-2958 GCA_964540165.1 uncultured Mariniphaga sp. | reverse complement strand
CCGCTGTGCCTCTGCCTGGGCAGCGGCGATCGAATCCTGGCGAGCCTGTTCGGCAATGGCAGCTAACCGTGACTGCTCAGCGGCAACGGCAGCCAGGGAGTCCTGGCGGCGCTGCTCAGCCATGCGGGCCGCTTCAGCAGCCAGTTGTGCCAATCGTTGCGCCTCTGCCTCTGCGGCGGCGATCGAATCCAGCCGGGCCTGTTCTGCGAGGGCAGCTAACCGGGACTGCTCAGCGGCAACGACAGCCAGGGAGTCCTGGCGGCGCTGCTCAGCCATGCGTGCCGCTTCGGCAGCCAGTTGTGCCAATCGTTGCGCCTCTGCCTCTGCGGCGGCGATCGAATCCAGACGAACCTGTACAGCCAGGGCAGCCAACCGTTCAGCTTCAATAATATCATTGATCTTAGCGATCTGCTCCGGGGGGTAAGCCTCCTCCTCAATAAGGTCGTGTGCCTGCTGATACGATGCCAGTGCCTCGGCATATGCCTTCCGGCGAAAATAACGATCGGCCGCCTGGATCAGCCGGTCATAGGCAGACCGGTTGGCCAACGTACTCATCAACAAACGAATCTCCGAAATCTTTTTCATAGCCAACTCATCACCGGGTTTATAGATCAACGCCTGCTCGTAATTACTTATCGCCTGCTCATAAAACTGTTTCTGCTCATTCAGCTTAGCCTGAAAAACAGCCTCATCGTAGTTTTTCAGCATCTCCGCCTGCTCCGACTGCCGGCTCAGGATCCGGTCGATCTCCGCAATTCGCTCCCCCGGATACCCCTCATCGGGTTGAAGCTGCTGCGCCTGTTCATACACCTTGCGGGCATCCTGATAGAGAAGCTCCGAGAAGGCATTATCGGCGCGGGTGATCAGCGCACGGTAATCCTGTTCCGACTGCTGCTGCCGGAGAATGGCAGCGATCTCGTCCGCGCGCCGGCGGGCATGCGCATGGTCAGGGTCAACCTCCAGCGCCCGGTGATAAGCATTGCGCGCCTCCTGATAACTCCGGGCATCAAACAGCCGATCTGCCTGGGCGATCAACTCATTCAGCCGCGCCTTTTCAGCCTGTTCGCGCTCCCCTGCCACCATCAGTAATCCTAACAGATCGTTGATCTCGGCGATGCGGTCCTTAGGGTACTGCTCCGACGGAAAGACCCGGCTCGCCGCCTGGTAGCCATCCAACGCCGCCAAAAACTGCTCCCGCTGATACTCCTCTTCCGCCTGCCGGATGTGCTCATCGTACTCCTTCTGAAGCTCAGCCCGCTCCGCCTTTGAGAGACCGTCCAGATAATCAGCCACCTTCCCTAACTGTTGCGACTGCAAAATAGCCTGATCAATCAGATATTTAATCTGTTGATCGTTATAATAGGTATCAGCAATAAAATTGTCCACATCGCGACTGTAATAAAATCGACGAACCGTCTTTTCAGAAAAGGTTCGGTCAATACCGGGTACTTCGGTAAACAGAATAACATTGACAGGAAATGGCGGAAAACTCGGGTCGGCTTGAAGCACCTCGCGCGGAACACGGGTATCAACCACCATTTTCTGGGAATAGTTACCCGGCCGGGAGAAGATCAGTATAAACTCATGATTGTAGTTCAGCTCAATGCGATAGGTACCGTCGGTACCGATGCCATAATCGCCAAAAGGACGGCCATCGCGAATCATCTGGATCACCGCCCCGTCAACCGACCCCTCCTGCACCCGCACCGTGCCCTCCAGGGTGAGGCCGTTACTGCGCTGAGCCACACCCAACATAGTCAAACAGTTAAGCAGGATCAGCGTGAAAAATATCGTTCGTATTAAGTAGTACTTCATCATTCTAATATAAGGAAACGAAAATAGAAACAATAAATTATTTAAGCCGGTGTTTGAAAAGAAAATAATTGGTGGGGAGTCGTGAAAAGTGATGGGGATTGATGGGGATTGATGGGGATTCGGTGGGGATTAAAAAAAACCTCCGAAGGAGGTTCCATTTTTATAGCAAAAGATGGATGATGGTTATCACCTTATCCACAACCTGGCGCATCGCACCATACCATTTAAATACAAATCCCCTGTTCATCCCGCTGCACCAGCCCAATCAGGAAACACCGACACATCGATGTTAAATACCAGGATGCCCCAAAAGTACATCACCAGGGTTGCAATAATAATCCCGGCGATATTGAGTAAAATCCCCGCCTTTACCATCTCTCCTATTTTGATGCGGTCGGTTCCGAAAACAATGGCATTGGGAGGCGTAGCCACCGGTAGCATAAATGCAAGGGAGGCAGCCATTGTTGCCGGCACCATCAGCAACAAGGGATTGATCTTAATGGTAACAGCCAGACCGGCTAAAATCGGAAGTATCATCTCGGTGGTGGTCACATTTGACGTCAGCTCCGTCAGTAATGACACCATGGAGATATTGGCCAGTGTGATAAAGATGGGCTCCATATCGCCCATTCCGGCCAACCGTTCACCAAACCAAAGCGACAATCCTGAATCAACGAAGCCCTGGGCGAGGGCAAAAATCAGAATCAGAACTGTTATGACAGGGGCAATGAACAAGGCCCACAATTTAAATCTCCGGCTTTTCGTTCTTTCAATTTTTGGCATAACGGTATCTTTTTGTACCTGTAATAGAGCTAATCCTGAACCACTTCCTAAAGAAACAAAAAAAAATAAAACGACCATGACGATTCCTGACACAAACGAATACAAGTAAAAAGTAAAAAGTAAAAAGTAAGAAGATGAAATAAAACAAAAAACAGAGACAATAGACAACATTAGATCTTTTGACAATAGTTAACCCAAACCGCAGCAATCCCGTCCTTGCGAGTCCTCACCCAAAAAAAAATTGGGCATAATGAGGTGATGACATAACCGGCAGCTGTCATTGGTAGCATCGCGAAGCAATCTTCCCCCACCGCACCATCGCCCTTTCATTGCTATTTCTTTCAGAAATTTTTATCTTCG
>CAZILU010000163.1:0-6536 GCA_964540165.1 uncultured Mariniphaga sp. | reverse complement strand
CTGATGATCACTTTTTCACCTCTGTCGGCCAAGTCAAAAAAATCTTTTTGTTTGTCTCTGAAATGCCTGCTGGTTGTCTGAATAATTCTCATAATTTAACTCTAAACTGTGTACCGAATTTGGTACAAATATAGTAATAAATGTTTTACGAGAGTTCCCCTGACAATAAAAGATCATCAGAGTTGGTTTTATCGCCTGAAATTATCCAATTAAAAAATTTTCAATAGCAACTTCAAAAAAGGTTTGGTGGTAACTCACACCAAACTTACCCAATTTAGGTTGCAACTTCCGGCTGTCAGGGGAGCACCGGTATAAAAGTATGAGCGTTATATGAAAAATTCATGTAACGCTTTTTTATAATAAATACCGTATATTGGTTTTTTAAAATTCACCAATCCCTTCAATTCAGGAAACCTCAATTCCGTTTTTTAGGATTTCTTCAAGAAATCCGGCATCATCAAAATCTCTTTCAATAAGAATTGGCTCAATGCGGTCATCAATCTGTCTGCGTAATTTCCAAAGCAACGGATGTATGGAAAAGAAATCCCCTTCCATCTTTTTAACAACAATTGCTACGTCAATATCACTGTCATCCCGGTATGTATTTTTTGCATATGACCCAAACATGAATATTTTTTCAACCGGTATGTGCTTTATTAATAGGGATTTATATGCCTTTACTTTTTCTATAGCCTCTCTTTTATCCATTTTTGAAGTTCTTTGGTTTGAGAAATAATCTCCCTGCATTTGGATTCGCTCAGGCTTCTCAACAGCTTTTATTTATGTGAAGGATATCGTGCCTCTATATTCAGCGGTTCAACCTGGTCAATAAATTCTTTTTGTTTCTCAGAAAATAAATTATAAAATTCACCTTTTTTTGCCAAATAAGACAAACTATGAGAGTAAGGAGCTGTTTCAGATTTTAATTTGGAAAAATAAGCTTTAAAAGCTTTTTCAATGGTTTGGTGACACATGAAACCAACATAAAGGTACCTTCTGCCGGAAAGCATTGCTTCTGCAGTTTCCAGATCATAATCTGACAAATCGATCCAGTATTTAATCTGCTTTTCCATACAATATTAAGTTCAAAGATAAGATAATCCAACGAATTGCTTACAGGGAATCATTTAGAAGGAATATAAAAAATTTTTTTTGCAGTTTTTTTTTGACAGTTACGGCTCAAGATGAGCTGGAGGCTCTCTTTCATTTATTGCCGCCTGTTCCTCTGAATTCAGGGACACACAAGGCGCAAATCATACAGGCTTTTGAGTCAAAATGTCAGGTGGTGGAAGAGCGGCTGACGGTAATACTCGACCAAGGTCAGGCAAAACGTGAGGAAGATTTTAACCTGGAAATTGAGTAAGATATGGCAAAAAGAGATAGCTTTGGCCAGTCAGAAATCTATATCGATTAACTTAAAACAGACAGCGGATGTCTCTTTTTTTTGAATTCAAACGTTGGAATAAACTTCGATCAGGTGATCGGATGCCTGTTAAGATCAGGTTTTTGAGCATTTGGTTAATTTTTAATGTATTCCTAACATCCTGTGAATCAGATTCGAACTTGCCCAACTGGGTAAATGTGAACAGTCTGTCTATCAGTCAGTATATTGAAAAAAACCGAACAGAATTTTCTAAGTTTCATCAGATTTTAACCAAAGGGAAGATGCTAAACACCCTGTATGGCTATAATCCCAATGGTGATAATTATACACTTTTTTTACCTACCAATGAGGCTGTTGATCGGTTTATTAGCCAACATGAGGAATATGAAAACTTTGAAGCATTATTAGCGGACACCATATTCGTTAAAGAGCTTACCAGATATCATACCTTGAACAGCAGCGTCCATACCGATCAACTTCCTGAGGGAGCCTTGAATGAAAAAAACCTCACCGGTGACCGGCTGGTATTTGGTTTTTTGTCTGGTGAGAATAATCAGTTTGTTAACGTAAACAACTCCGCTTCCATTGTTAAACCGAATCTGAAAATGACTAATGGCTATATCCATGTGGTATCGGGTATTTTACAAAAATCGGAGGTTTCAGGTTACGACTGGCTTCAGAGCCAGGGCGATTATTCTATATTGGCAGAGACCGTCAGGCTTGCCGGGATAAAAAATCGTTTGTGGTGGGATAAGTATACCATTATGGCCGAACACGATAGCATTTATCACAGAAACGGCATTTATCGTGTTGAAGATCTGATCGATCGTATAGCCACTCCGGGATTATCATATTCAAATACGAGCAATGCTTTTTATCTGTATGCAGCATATCACTTTCTATATGGAGAGTACTTTCTCAATGATTTTAGCTGGGGGACTAAAAAATATAGTACACTGTCTGGTAAGCAGTTGACAATAACCGTTGATGCTGAGATGAAAATCAACCCAAATATTGACATCTATGGCTATACGATTTCCAAAGCCGGAGATACAACGTTTATTAATTACATTCGCCCGGTATGGAAGAGTTGTAACATTATGACACAGACCGGTTCTTTTCATACAATTTCAGAGATGATGCACTACCAACCCATGCCCGAAAATTGATTGCCGGGAATTTATCTGAATTTTAATTGAATGTTTGTATAATCGGAATTTTACTTGAAATTAAACCAATAGTGTACACCCCAGCTTTTGCCATTATCGGTTGGTTCATCCAATGGTTCAGGAGTGCAGGTCGCGATCAGGTTTGACTGGAATCCTTCTGTACAGGGAAGAGTGCCGCGGATCGTGTTATTGGTATGATCCCAGGTGATATATTTCCCTCCCAATGTCCGAATAGTCTCCTTACCGGTTCCTGCACCGGATGAAGTGGTGCCCACCTGGTTTAGGATCCAGCCTCTCAGAGTGCTGCTGCTCACATTCTCAAGCTGAAGTGTAGATTTGTTTAAAACCTGAAAGTTAAAAATCTCTGCATCTTGATCGATCCAATTAATTACCAGTGATGAGTCTCTTGTCAGGGCATAATCAGATATGGGGAAAAAATGGAGTTTCCCCGCATGAGTTGCAATGGCATCAATGGCCCCGGAGTATAACATGGCCCGTCTGAAGATAGAGAAGTTGGGCCGTAAAAAAACCGGTGCAGAAACACTGGTAAATACCCGGTCAGGTATATAGGTGTCCAATCCGATGAAGGTACAGTTGCTGCCAAACTCTTTTTTAATAATGCTTTCTTCTTTTTGGCGATACCTTTTCCCCGCACTGAAAACATCTTTGTATGGTTTGGAAGAGGGGAACAGAGGAGAAGATTTAAAATTCTGAGCGATTATGATTTTGACAATATCCATTGGAAGGGATTTATAATTTCCCCAATGGGGGAAACCGGATTTAATGGTTAATGTACCATCAATAAATTCATTGAAAGCATCATCGGTGGGAACAAATAATCCGTTGTGTTTCATGAGGGTTTGACTGTGATTGTCGATAACTTCACCATGCAAATCAAAGGAGAGTTCTGCATAGTTTAAATCCCACAGCGTATCCGCTACTCCACCTCGCCTCACTTCCGGTTGATTGAATGTGGCAGCGCTATTCAGTTGAAAATTTGGAAAATACCAATACACCATCTCCATAAAAAGGTGGTAGGTTGCACCTGATATCTCCTCATGAAGAAGTTCTTTTGCATTAAGCATCGGTTTTACAACCTTGTCGACAATGTGAACAAACCCATTTTCAGCAAATATATCCGCTTTTATAACCTTCGCATCTGCATAGAAAACACTCCCCGGTTCATAGGTCCGGTTAAAATAGAAACGAAAATCTTCAGGCGTCAGGCCACTTTTGGTAAAATATTCATCACAAAAAAGAGGTACATATTTTCTGGATGGGACATAGACTTTTCTGGAACGGTCTGAATCGATTGAGTCCATCACAATTACTTCTCTCTTTTTTACTCTTTTAGTCCAGTATTTTTCGTTGGGATTTCTTGAAATTGTTTCGCGTTTGAAAGCATAAGGATTTGATTTGTCGTCATTTCCGGTTTTCCAGCCATTAATGCCTAGACTCTGCAACTGATCATACGTCCAGGGATTCTGAATGATATGAAATTCGGTGATTCTTTCAAGTTCATCCATTGGGATATCAGAAATATTGGCATATTGATTTTCCAGGAGATACTGTTTCATCGCTTCATCGGTAGGGGCAAAAACGGTCCAGCTTCCTGAAACATCAAGGATCTTGTCCAGTTCGGTTCGTCGTATGCACTCGGCAAACATGGTCAGGTTGCTTTGAACGGTCACCGTAGTATATAATTTGCCAGGAAGCCAGTCGGGTTTTTTATATTTCTCTTGTTCGGGCCATTTCTCACAACCTGTTGCCAGGCTTAAAATTAAGGCCGTGAGAATCAATATGGGTTTATGTCTGATCATCTTCGTGTAAAAGTCTATGATAAATAATGTTGAGTAGGCAAAACTACATATAATTCCGGAAATTTTTACACTTTGATGACCAGGCTTATTAAATTTGATTTTTATGCTCATCAAGGGCCAATCAGCCGATGCAAAATTTTCCCGGCAACCTGTTTGTTTTCCATAGACTGACCGAAATTTTCTGGATTTGTTTTTATAAAATCGTTAGCCGGGCTGTAGTATGCCAGTCATAAAGAATTTAATTATTTTCATTTATGAAGGACGACTGCAAGGTAATAATGATACATTTGCAGGAGTTGGTAATCAGATATGCTTATCGATTTGTTTGAATAGTCATTGTGAAAAAAATAGAGTAAAATGGAACGTACGCTTTTGCTTTTCTTTCTGCTATTTATGGTAGTCAGTCGTGTGCCGGGTCAGGTCAATAGCCCTGACGATCTGGTGGTGATCACATCCAAAAAGGCTAAAATTGTGGTAAATGCCAATGAAAATGGAGAATTACACGTCAATGTGTCTCCAAAGGATGTTGCTGCGTTTAAGGCTAAAGGAGTGGTTCGTTATTGTGATTTTGGCGCTAAAGGGGACGGAAAAAGCGATGATATCGATGCCATTGCGGCTACCCACGCATTTGCCAATCTGCATGGCCTTTCTGTGAAAGCTGATGAGAAGGCTACGTATTATATCGGGGGAAAGGATCGCACTGCGGTTATCAGGACCGACACAGATTTTGGTACCGCAAATTTCATCGTTGACGATACCAATGTTAAGAATTCAAGGGCACCCATATTTTTGGTCAGTTCGAATCTTGAATCGTTCAATCTGAATGGGATTCATTCCCTTAAAAGGAATCAGAAGAAACTTGATCTCACGTTACCCGGCGTTCATTTGATCACTATTACAAATTCCCATGTACGACGTTTCATCCGATATGGGTTAAATCAAAACAACGGATCTGCGCAAACGGATATTTTTATTGTTGATAAAGACGGCCATGTGGATATGGATGCTCCAATCATCTGGGACTTTGACCAGATTACGGAGATGACTGCTCTTCCGCTTGATGAGACACTGCTTACGATTAAGGGGGGGCGCTTCACCACCATAGCCAATAGGGCAGAAGCGAGATCAAATTACTTTAGCCGTAACATTGGGATCAGACGTTCCAACGTTTTGGTTGACGGATTGGAGCATCGGATTACCGGAGAAGGAGATCATGGAGCTCCATATAGCGGGTTCATCAGTGTCTCTGATTGTGCATATGTAACGATACAAAATAGTATTCTTACCGGGCATAAAACCTATCGTACTACGAAAAAGACGGGCGTAGTCTCCATGGGAACGTATGATATTTCTCTCAGAAGGGCTCTAAATGTCTCTTTTTTGAATTGCAGTCAGACAAATGATATCAACGATCCAACCTATTGGGGGATCATGGGGTCTAACTTCTGCAAGAATCTGGTGTTAGATAATTGTACATTTTCCCGGTTCGATGCCCACATGGGAGTGGCCAATGCGACCATCCGTAACTCAATCCTGGGGCATCAGGGAATCAATGCCATCGGCAGTGGAACTTTCATTGTTGAGAATTCTACCATCAACGGCAGAAGCCTTATTAATCTTCGTTCCGACTATGGCAGTACCTGGCAGGGAGAGTTCATCATTCGTAACTGCGTTTTTGTGCCCGCAGGAGGCAAATCTACGACTGCCAGTTTGATCGGGGGATCTAATTCCGGACAGCATGATTTTGGCTACACCTGCTATATGCCGGAAAAAATTACCATTGAAAACCTTCGGATCGATGATTCAAATCATCCGGAAGATTATCGTGGGCCTGCTATCTTTGCAAATTTCAATTCGAAGATGACCGATGATACTTACCAGGAGAAGTTTCCCTATGTCCGAACCCGCATTGTCAATCTGAAAAATGTAACCACCGCCAGTGGCAAAAGCCTTAGAATTAGTGATAATATGTTTATGTTCAAGCATGTGAGCGTTAATGCCATTCATTAGATCATCATCATTTAATATTTTTCACTGTTTATAACTCATTCCCCGTCATCTCGTTCAGCCGCTTAATCCGATCGGTAGTTGATGGGTGGGTACTGAAGAGTTGGGAAAATGATTTGCCCGTAAAGGGGTAGACGATAAACATGTGTGAGGTGG
>CAZILU010000162.1:2366-6583 GCA_964540165.1 uncultured Mariniphaga sp. | reverse complement strand
ATTTTGGAATGAAACACTCTTTAGCGGTTCATCGATAAATTTTAACAACAGGTTTTCTGTCGGTGGGTATAGTTTTGGCGCCAATACACCGTGGAAGAACTCTCTTCCGAACCGTGAATTAAATCAGTTTGACTATCGGGGTTCTACCCTTTTTATGGAGTACCATATTTCAAAAAATTTTCGAATCGGAACCCAAATGCAGATCATTCAGGGGCCCGGTTTTTAATCTGATCAGAGATCACCTCTTTTTTTATTGCACCTTTTTTATTTTTTCCTGCTACCTTTAGCCATTCAATTGTGTTACCGATAATTTATCATCGATGTTAACTGTATATGAAGCATCTGCAGGTTCAGGGAAAACCTTTCAATTGGTTGTAAG
This sequence comes from uncultured Mariniphaga sp., assembly GCA_964540165.1. Classification (GTDB taxonomy): domain Bacteria; phylum Bacteroidota; class Bacteroidia; order Bacteroidales; family Prolixibacteraceae; genus Mariniphaga. The sequence goes on along the minus strand of CAZILU010000162.1, from coordinate 6,204 downwards.
ATATCTGGTTCTTCTTCTGAAAAATCCGACAGCCTACCGGAATATCCTCGCTGTCACTTTTACCAATAAGGCTACCAACGAAATGAAGGGGCGCATTTTAGATCAGCTTTACCGGTTATCTTCAGGACAATCATCGCGGTATCTTGATACACTGATAACGCTGGGTGACTTTACAGAAGCTTTTATCCGGAAACAGGCAAAGGCTTCTTTAAAAAATATTTTGCATGATTACAGCCGCTTTTCGGTCAGCACCATAGATTCATTCACACAACGAATTCTGAAAGCATTTAACCGGGAGATGGGTATTACTCCTAACTACTTGCTGGAGTTAGACAATGACCGGATACTTGAGGAGTCGGTCGATCGTTTGTTATCAAGGATTGGCAAGGATCCTGCGTTAAAAAAGTGGTTGGTAAGGTTCAGTAAGGAGAAAATTAACGAAAACAGGAGCCACCGGATCGAAGATGATATTCGATTGCTGGGGAATGAGTTGTTTAAAGAGAAATTTCAAATTTTCTTTCCGCATGAGGGATCGGAGAATTCTCCCTACGATCGGGAGGCTATCGAATCGTTTCGGAAAGAGCTTGACATGGTTATCTTTTCATTTGAGCAAACCATGAAAAATGGCGGAGCTTCCGGCATGTCTCTGATTCGTAAGCATGGATATACTGTCAACGATTTTTCATATAATGCTTCCGGAATTGCCGGGTATTTTAAAAATCTGGCTGAAGGTACGATGAAAGAGCCCGGAACGAGGGTTCTGGCAGCATCTAAATCGGCTGAAGTCTGGATTACCAGGAAGCACGAGGATGCAAAGGCATTAATGGCTCTTGTAGAAAATTTTCTCTTGCCAAAGCTGAAGGAGATTCTGAATTTTTATTTAGAAAATAAGAACGCATATTTGAGTGCCAAAGAAGCGAAAAAGCAGTTGCGAACCCTTGGCATTCTTTCTGACCTGAAAAATGAGGTGCGTGAGTTGATGTTGGAACGGGGCGGTATTCAACTGTCCGATTCCAATCTTCTGTTGAGCCGGATCATTGAAAACAGTGATGCCCCGTTTATTTATGAAAAGAGCGGCATCCGGTTTTCCCATTTTTTACTTGATGAGTTTCAGGATACTTCGATGATGCAGTGGGATAATTTCAAGCCTTTGATTGGGAATGCACTGGCTGAAGGTGATACCGCTTTGTTGGTCGGTGATGTAAAACAGTCTGTTTACCGATGGAGAAACAGTGACTGGAATATTCTTGCTTCGAAAATCTATACTGATTTTCACCCGGATCAGGTGACTAAAATTGCACTCACTAAGAATTGGCGAAGCCTGGATCAGATCATTACTTTTAATGGTCGTCTGTTTGAAACGTTAAAAAGTTCCTTTCAGCAGCTTATTTTCAAAGATGTAAACGACGATGTAATGATGGATCGTTTTGCATCCCTGTATCAAAACCTGTGGCAGGATCCCGCTCATCCTGATTCAGAACCCAAGGGATTGGCTGAAATCAGTTTTTTACCGGAAGAGCGGTTTGAAGAGCGGTCTTGTGAATTGATCGTGGAGCAGGTTAAATGCCTTCAGGATCAGGGATTAAAAGCTTCCGATATCGCGATATTAATCCGGAAGAATCAGGAGGGTGAGAAGATTATTGAAACGTTTCTTAGGGCATCGGAGCAAAAGGAAAATGAACGCTATAACCTGAATGTACTATCCAATGAATCTCTTTTTCTGAAAGCATCGCGTGGCGTTCATTTTGTCATGTTGGTTATTGAGTGTCTGATGGATGATGAGCTGGTAATACCCCGGGTAGCCCTGCTTCATCTGTGGAGGTCGTGGTTAAAACCAGTACTTCAGAAATCCGGAGATGAAATGAAAAATGATGTGCCTTTTGTTTTGGATAAGGTTTTGTATGACACTGCCAGTATATGGGATGTTAATCAGGATTTTAATCAGTTATTCGAGGCTGAGTTAGGAAAGAAATTTGAGCAACTGAGACCGAAATTGGTTCTCACATCGATCGATGAGGCTGTGATGGAGATCTGCGCCTGTTTCGGGCTTTTTTCGGTTCGATCTGAATGGCCTTTTTTACAGACATTGATCGACCAGTCAGCTGATTTGAAAATGACGCTCTCAAATGACCTCTCCAATTTTTTACATTGGTGGCAGGATAAGGGGATATCCATTTCGGTCCGTGTAAATGATGAGATTGACTCAATCCGTCTTCTTACTGTTCATAAAGCCAAGGGATTGGAGTATGAGGCCGTGATTATTCCTTTTTTTAATTGGAATGTTACCTCATGGAGCGGAAATCAGGCTCCGTTGTTATGGTGCAAATCAATAGTGCCACCGTATAACCGCTTCCCTTTACTGCCGGTAAGAGCGAATAAGCAATTAGCCGGAACCATTTTCCGGGATGATTACTTTGAGGAGATTCTAAACAGCTATATCGACACCATGAATCTGATCTATGTGGCATTTACCAGGGCTAAAGCTGTTTTGTATGTCAATGGCAAAAAGGCACCCGAACGAAAGAATGGAATGGCCGGACGATCGGTAAATGAACTTTTACAATTTGCTTTGGAAGCGATGGCGACCATGTCTGATTTTTCGGGGTGTTGGAACGATGATAAGAGTCGGTTTCGTTTTGGGGAATTACCCGCTTTTCATTCGGAAGAGAATCCCGATCATCAGGGATGGGTCCATACTTACCGGTTTTTTGACTTGAGAAAGCGGATTGCTCTTCGCACCAACAGCGATGATTTTTTGATTGGTGAAGGATCAGCTCCTTCAACCAAAAATCGTGGAAAGCTGATTCACGAGATATTATCCGGCGTTGTTAAGGCAGATGATCTGGACACGGCATGTTTAAAGGCGCATCGGGAAGGGTTAATAACTTCTGCCGAACAAACTGAGATCAGCTCCCGATTGAAGGAAAAACTGGCTGATCCTGCTATCAGTTATTGGTTTGACGGAAGTTTTACTGTATTGAATGAGCGAAACCTGATTTCACCAGACGGGGTATTTCGACCCGACCGAATGATGGTCAGTGGAAAATATGCCGTAGTCGTTGATTATAAATCGGGCCTGGTGAAAATGGAATCATACAGGAACCAGGTTCAGAATTATGTGCGGTTGCTTCAGTCGTGTGGTTTTGAACGGGTGGAAGGCTTTCTTTGGTATATCAATCTGGACGAAATTGAGCAGGTAGTTTGATTAATAATTTCTATTTTTGTTCAAATTTGAAAATTATGATTCAACGTATTCAAACTGTATTTATCTTTTTGGCTGCTGTGGTTACAGCGCTGCTTTTAAAACTCAATTTTGCACTGCTTTCTGTGGATGGCAATCTGTATGAATTCAATGCCAGGGGAATTTCAGGCCAGGAGGGGATTCTTTTTAATGGAATTCCTTTGCTGGCATTTATTGCCTTGATCATTCTGTTGCATTTCGTTGTGATTTTTCTATATAAAAAACGGATCCTCCAGATGCGGATCCTTACATTTACCATACTTTTACTTATTGGATTGATCGGAGTGATGGCCTATTTTTTATATGCGGCTTTTGATCAGGCAGAAGTGGAATTAAAAATTCCGATGGTTTTTCCGGTGATTGCAGCGATTCTTAATTTCTTGGCCATTAGGGCGATCGGTAAGGATGAGGTGCTTGTCCGAAGTCTTAACCGGATCAGATAATCCGGATGAAAGCACTCTTGTTGGCTGCAGGACTTGGTACCCGGCTCCGAAATGAAACGAAAGACAAACCAAAAGCGCTGGTTGAAGTTAAGGGTAAACCACTTCTTTTTCATGCTATTAACAAGTTAATGGCAGAAGGCGTTGATGGTGTTGT
>CAZILU010000162.1:0-2266 GCA_964540165.1 uncultured Mariniphaga sp. | reverse complement strand
TTCAGGTGCACTTGCCACGCTGGTTGTACGACAAAGAGAGACCGACCGATACCTGAAGTTCAATGCCGGACAAAGGCTGGTTGGTTGGATGAATAAAAAAACAGGAGAGAAGCGAATTTCTATTCCCGAAGCATTTGATGAGGCAAAGGAGATGGCTTTTAGCGGAATACATATCGTTAATCCGCAAATTTTTCAATTAATGCCCGAAGTTGACCGATTCTCAATTATTGATTTTTATTTGGATCTGGCATCAACACACCTCATCAAAGGATATTTTGACGCTTCGGAATATTGGATGGATATTGGAAAACCTGATCAGTTGGCGCTGGCCAGACGAATTTGGAACGGGTGATTTATAAATCAGCCCAAATACGTGCCAGTGAATGACCCGGTGCTTTCAGTTGAAGATCAAGAAAATATCCAAAAGGAGTCTGAAACGTTGACAGACCTCCATTTTTAAGTCGTATTTCTGCGCGCTCAAAAAGTTCACGGGTAAATTCGGGAGAGGCTTTTGAATCGGAAAGATGGGCAAAAGAGTGTAGTATAACTTTTTTGCATTCGTTTTTACGAGCCACCCATTTTAAATGATTTACCAGTTTCTTCTCTCTGCTGCTGATGTCGTTGGCCTCATCTTTCTCCTCAACTTGGATAAATGCCAGAATTGCATCAGAAATTGCGGATCCTTCGGTCACCTCTTCAGCCGCTTCGAGGTTTTTCTGCGCGGGCGTATAGCTAAATTCGTCAACATACATTGTCAATACTTTCATATTAAAGTTAATCGTAGTTGTTTGTGATAAAAGTAATCAATTATGAGAAAGGATTGGTAATCCAACAAATTATTGGTTATTTAAGTTGAATTGCATCCTAAACGAACTTTTTTGTTATTCAGCGTCAACAAAGACAACTCTATATTTTTAAAGTCACAGATCATTTTGGTATCTTATCGTTAATACTTTTAGAAGAAACTGAAATTTTCGGACAAGCCATTGGATGGATCCTGTATGGCCATCGAAGAAAAAAAGGGATTTTAGCTGTTCAATTGAAAACAGTTCTCAACGATTAAATATTAACTTTGGGCCAAAGAATGCAGGATGCGGAGATTTTTTTTTATAGGATTGATTTTAGGTTCTCTTGCCTGGGAAGGTTTTGGACAATTATCACAAGGTGGTGTGCCTTTGGATGTGCCTCTTTTAAAGAGCAGACCGGTTCCCGAGATTTGTCTGCCGCCCATAGATATTCAATCTCTTGAAGTTGCTTCCCGCCAGGAGAACCCGGAAACGGTTGTCTTGAAACCATTTCGGTTTGCCTATGGCATCGATGTAGCTATCTCTCCGGATCAAGATGGTCTCTGGTCATATGGGATCAACGGTTATGATGTTTGGCGGGTGATGATTCGATCGTCAGAGGCATACTCTCTGAGCATTCTTTTTGATCCGTTTCAATTGCCACCCGGAGCCAGGCTCTTTTTGTTTAATGATCAGGAGGGGCACCGGTTGGGGGCATTTACCTTCCGCAACAACAAACCTTCGGGAAAGTTCGCTGTACTTCCGGTGGCTGGTGAGATTGTTACCGTTCAATATGAGGTGCCTGCGGGTACCGATGGACGTTATGATTTTGTTATCAGGGAGGTTGGACACGATTTTGTCGGGGTGGTGAAAAATGAGCGCCGACCGATGAAAAAAACCGCCGGAGCTTGTAATGTAGATATCAATTGTGACCTTGGATCTGGCTGGTATGATGTAAAAGATGCCACGTGCCGGATTATTGTCAGCAAGCCGGATCAATACGGAAATCCCAGGGAGTTTTGCTCGGGTACCCTGATTAATAATACGGCAGATAATGGGAAACCGTATGTTCTGACTGCTGCTCACTGCTTTGAAAAGATGGCTTATGCAGAGACTTCGATTTATACTTTCAATTATGAGAGCCCTTATTGTGCTCCGCTTGACGGTGATCCGTCCCACTCGATATCGGGTGCAACCCTCCGCGCTTTTTCCGATAGTCTCGATTTTGCGCTGGTAGAGCTCTCTGTTGTGCCGCCTGCTGAATTTCGTACATACTATGCCGGATGGGACCGGCGTAGTCTTTCGCCTGACTCATCGGTCTCCATTCACCATCCATTGGGTGATATAAAAAAAATGGCCATCGACAGAGATCCGGCACTTTTCGACGATTTTCAGTCGGATTATACGCCAAACGGCTTTCATTATATCAGCCGTTGGGAACATGGAGTGACAGAAGCCGGCTCATCGGGTGGCGGACTCTA
>CAZILU010000161.1:0-6608 GCA_964540165.1 uncultured Mariniphaga sp. | reverse complement strand
TTGCGCCTTTGCGAGAAAAAATAAACAGATGAAACGAGTATAACGGATTTTAACACAAACTGAAAAAATAATTCGATGGATTTTTTGGAGTTAGAGCTGAAGTATAAGCATGAGTTGCTGGACCGGGTGCTTCCCTTCTGGTTGGAAAAGTCACAGGACCAGGATTACGGCGGGTATTTCACCTGTTTAGACCGGCAGGGGAAGGTTTTTGATACCGATAAGTTTATCTGGCTACAGGGACGTCAGGTCTGGATGTTTTCGATGTTATACAACCAGGTGGAGCAGCGTCGGGAGTGGCTTGACTGTGCGCTGCAGGGAGGTGAGTTCTTACGTCGTTATGGTCATGATGGTGACCTGAACTGGTATTTCTCGCTCACGCGGGAGGGGAAGCCCCTAATGGAGCCGTACAACATCTTCTCCTACACCTTTGCGACCATGGCCTTTGGCCAGCTGAGCAAGGCTACAGGCAGCGAGGCGTATGCGGATATTGCCCGCAGAACATTCGATATCATCTTGTCGAAACGGAATAATCCCAAAGGAAAATGGAACAAGGCCTATCCGGGCACCCGCAATCTCAAGGCCTTTTCACTGCCGATGATTCTCTGCAATCTCTCCCTCGAGATCGAGCATCTGTTGGATGCAGCCGTTCTGAAACAGACGATCGATGCGTGTCTGCATGAAGTATTGGAGGTTTTTTACCGTCCGGAGCTTGGAGGCATCATGGTGGAGAGTGTACATACTGACGGCACCCTCTCCGATACCTTCGAAGGGCGGCTGATCAATCCGGGCCACGCCATTGAGGCGATGTGGTTTATCATGGATCTGGGCGTCCGTTTACAACGGCCGGAGCTCATTCAGAAAGCAGTGGAGATCACCCTGCGGATGGTGGCGTACGGATGGGATCAGGAGCATGGTGGTATTTTTTACTTCATGGACCGGCTGGGGCATCCGACGCAGCAGTTGGAGCACGATCAGAAGCTCTGGTGGGTGCACATAGAAGCGCTGATCTCGCTGTTAAAAGGGTATCAGCTGACCGGCTCCGCCGATTGTCTGCAGTGGTATGAGAAGGTAGATGCTTACACCTGGAGTCATTTCAGGGATCCCGACCATCCCGAGTGGTGGGGGTATCTGAACCGGCAGGGGGAGGTGCTCCTGGATCTGAAGGGAGGTAAATGGAAAGGCTGTTTCCACGTGCCCCGGGGTATGTACCAGTGCTGGAAGATTTTAGAAGCGATCAACAAGGATCGGTCCGGGGCCGTATAGAGACCCGTTCATCGATGTAAAACATAAGCGTAGCATAGAAATTTATTTATGAGATTTTTACCAAAAATAGCGGCATCACTTATTCCCGGCACGTTTCTCTTTTTGAGTTTCATGGCCTGTTCCCAGGATTATGAACCGTCGAATGGTCCCGGTGATGTGATTTTTAAGGATGAGCCTGTGATCCGGGCGTTGAAATACCATCGCCCGGTGCCCAACGACCTGGTGCTTATCTACGATGGCGGTGCGCATCGCTCCATACCGTGGGATAAAGAGCACTTTGCTCCGTATGTATCCGCTACGGTTCAGGGCGAGGAGCGGTGGCTGTTCGACGGATTTCTCTTTTTAGAGATTCACGACGGACGAGGCCGTGGCTTTGCATCCGGATACCAGTCCCTGGCAGCCCGCAAGATCGAGTGGGAGAGCCTGCTTCTGAACTATTTCGCAGAGGGGAATGCCATCCATGCGCTGAATGAGCAGATCGGCGAGGTTCGCAGCCGTGGCGACATTACGGGAGATTTCAGCAAGCGCAAGATCGTGCTGAGCATTCCCGAACCCATCCCTAACCAGACCGACTGGGGATCGCTGAACGGTCGCATGCTCTTCTTTTCCAATAAGAGAGACCGGCTGGATGCGTGTCGGTGGTATATCGAATCTGCGGAAGAGCTTTTTGCCAACGCAAATTTTGAGCACGTTGAGCTGGTCGGTTTCTACTGGCTTGCCGAAGAGGCCACCAACAGCCGGAACCTGGCCGCCGATGTGGCTGACTACCTGTATGAGAGGGGGTACGACTTCTACTGGATTCCCTATTTCAACTCCGACGGCTACTCCGAATGGCGAACCCTGGGATTCAATATCCCTTACTATCAGCCCAACTACTTCTTTAATGAGACCATCCCCTATTCCCGGTTGCAGACGGCCTGCGACCGGGCGAAGAGATACGGCATGAACCTGGAGGTGGAGTTTGACGAGCGCGCGTTAAAGAGTAATAAGGATTGGGGATACCGGTTGCGCGATTACCTCGATGTGTATGAGCAGAACGGCGTGTTCGACTCTCTAAAGATAGCCTATTATCAGGGCGGCGATGCATTCTACCGGTTGTCAAAATCGACCGATGAGGCCGATCAGGCCTTGGTTCGGCGGCTGTCGGGACTGATCACCAAAAGATCGACCGGGGATTAAGAAAAAGAGATACTTCTATGATAAAAACTAAAAAAAACGAATCAAATGGTACGAGCGAGAACTAACGCTGTGATGACAAGAATTCTGGTATTTATGAAGCGCAGGATGGAGGCATCCGGAAACCGGGAGCCGACCGCCCTCTTTTCGGGAGAGCTCTTTGTAAGCTATGGCGGACGGGATCCCTAAGGCCGGGATGAGCGTCAGGCTTGTTGGTGTGAGCTTTAAACAACAGGTTGTCAGCAATTTGATTTTATATAATAGTGCAAACCGTTAATTTTTTTCATTAAAAAAAATAGATCTATGGAAAGTAACAATCGATTATTTAGGTGGAGGAACAGGTTTATACAAATGCTGTTTCTGGTACTCTGCTTTTTCTCAACGAATCTCCTGTACGCTCAGGTGAACGTCAGAGGAAAGGTGGTTGATTCAACGGGAGAGACACTGATTGGTGTGAATGTCCTGGTACAAGGGACCAATATGGGGACCATTACGAACAGTAATGGTGAATTTACACTGTCGGTGCCCTCTTCCAACAGTACGCTGCTTTTTTCGTATGTAGGTTATATGGAGCAGGCGGTGCCGTTGAGTGGCCGGACGCTTCTGAACATAACGATGGAGCAGGATACAGAAGAGCTGGGTGAAGTGATTGTTGTCGGTTATGGAACGCAGAAGAAGGTGAGTGTCACCGGGTCTGTCGCTCAGATCGAGAGTGACGAACTGATGAAGGCACCTTCGGGAACGATCTCTTCGCAGCTGGGCGGTAAACTGCCCGGGCTTACCACGCTGCAGAGCTCCGGTCAGCCCGGTTACGATGGCGCATCGATCCGCGTGCGGGGTGTTTCCACGTTAGGAAATGGCTCGGCGACCCTGATCGTGGATGGGGTTCAACGAAGCTTTGATCAGTTAGATCCGAACGATATCGACAAGATATCCATATTGAAGGATGCCTCTGCCGCAGCGGTTTATGGTGTTCAGGGAGCCGGTGGTGTTATTTTGGTAACAACCAAACGGGGAACCGTGCAGGCACCCAGAATTACCTATACCGGTAAGGTCTCTTACAATCAGAACACCCTCTTCCCCGAGTTTTTGGATGGCCCCGATTTCATCAAGTGGTACAACAAGGCGCTGGAGATGGATGGCAAAGATCCGATCTTCACCCAGAGTCTCTATGAGAAAGCCCTCAATGGCGATCCGGAGGGGAAGATACAGAACACCAACTGGTTCGATGAGATCATGAAGCCAGGTTCTTACTCTACGCATCACAACATCAATGTCAACGGGGGTAATGAGTCGGTGAAGTACTTCCTGTCGGCGGGATACTTAGCGCAGGACGGTATCATTGACCATTTCGATTTTCAACGGTACAACATCCGGTCGAATGTGGATGTGAATCTGAATCATGGGTTCCGCCTCGAGCTGGACATGGCTGCGCGACAGGAGAACCGTAAATCGGGCTATTTCAGTGTCACCAATCAGGCCTGGAACAACCCGGTGATGCTGGCATCGAAGGTATTTCCCTTTCTGCCGCCCACCTACGACGGTCTCCCGACGGTAGGTCATTTCAACAAGAACAACACGTTAAATCCCGTGGTTTATAACAATGTAGGTTACAACAACTCCATATTAAACCTGTTGCAATCCTCCGCGAAGTTTGCCTGGGAGTTGCCCTGGGTGAACGGATTGGAGTTTGGGATTAAGATGATTTACGACAAAGATTACACCACTCAGCGGGCATGGGCTGAACCCACCCGGGTCAACAGCTACGATATTGCCACCAACAGCTACACCGAGGTGCTGACGAACCTGTCGGTGACCGCCAATAATGTGGAGTATTTCAAGCATGCCAACAGTCAGTTCTACCGCCGCACCCTGCAGCCGTCGGTCACCTATGCCAATATCTTTGGCAAGCACGACATTGCCGGGTTGTTCCTGTTTGAGGAGGCGTTGCAGGAGAGCGAGGGACTGGGCGCTGTAGCGGTCGATTATGATGTGACATCGCTGCATGAGCTGGATATGGGAAATGATATCCAGGACAATAGCGGCAGGCCCAACGCGTGGGGTAACAGCAGCATCTTCCGCAGGGCCGGATTTGTAGGCCGTATCAACTATGCCTACGATTACAAGTATTTGGTTGAGCTGGCCGCCCGTTACGACGGATCCTCGCGCTTCCCCCCGCAAAACCGTTGGGGTTTCTTCCCGGCAGCATCCGTGGGCTGGCGTATTTCAGAGGAGCCCTTCTTTGCAAACCTGAAGCGTAAGATAGCCCAGCTGAAGTTCCGTGCATCTGCCGGTGTGCTTGGTAATGACCTCAATGTAGGGCAGTTTGCCTATCTGAATATGATGCGAAGGAATCCAGCTACCATCTATATCGGCGATAAAGAGTACATCTCCGTTTATACGGCCGGTGAGGTGAACAGGGATATTACCTGGGAGAAGACCGCCACCTACAACGTGGGCTTTGAGATGATGTTAGACAAGGGGATCTTTGGGATGGAGTTTGACTACTTCTACAAGCACACCCGCGATATCCTGATTGGCGGCGGCAGCCTCTTCCCCTTATCGTTGGGTGGCAACTATCCGGGAACGGTGAATGGTGGCGAGGTGGCCAACCACGGAGTGGAGTTGGTATTGACGCACAATCATAAGATCGGTCAGGTGAGTTACAATATCCGCGGTAATATGGGATGGTCGCGCAACGAAATTCTGAATATGAATGAGAGCCCGAATACCCCGGCATACCAGAAACGGACCGGACGGAAGATGGGTGAGAAGATGGGGTTCATAGCCGAGGGTCTTTATGCAGATGAAGCTCAGATCATGAATACCCCGACGTTAAGTCACCTGCAGAAGATCAGCCAGATCCGTCCCGGCGACATCATCTATAAAGACCTGAACGGCGATGGAAAGATTGAGAGTTCGCAGGACTATACCTTCCTGGGCAACAGCAGTTTTCCTGAGCTGATGTACGGGTTGAACCTGGGCGCGGCGTATAAAAAACTTGATCTGTCGCTCTTTTTCCAGGGAGCAGCCATTCGCGATATGTTCCTGAGTGGTGTATATAGCAACGGAGCCGTTGATGCCACGGTATATACCCGTCCTTTCCACGGCAACGGTAACTCACCGCGGTTTTTGATCGAGGACAGCTGGACGACCGATAACAAAGATGCGGAGTTTGCCCGTCTTACCACGGTGGCTGCTGAAGTGGGTAACTGCAACGGCTGGGCCTCCTCATGGTGGATGCGCAGTGCCGATTACCTGCGTCTGAAGAATGCTCAGATTGCCTATACGATAAGCAATCCCTATCTCTCCGGAAACGGTATCAACGGGATACGGCTGAGTTTTACCGGCTCTAACCTGATCACCTGGTCGGGACTGAATAAGTACGGCATCGACCCCGAAGCTCCTGAGATCAGCAACGGATACTATCCGCAGCAACGGACGTATGAGTTTGGTGTAAGTGTAACATTTTAAAAGGAACAACAATGAAAATAAGGAATATAAAATACCGGTTACTCATTCTCACCTCTTTTCTTCTGTTAGGTGCCTGTAGTGAGGATTACCTGAACCCGGAACCCCGTACGGTATATACCGAAACGGAGATATGGAAGACGATGGAGAATACCTATCTGTATATCAATGGTTTCTATAAACCCATTTATGAGTACGGTCCGTACGGCAGCAAGTATGCCGGTGTATCGTTGACCGATGGTTTTGGAGACATCGTGAAGTACAACCAGCATGTGATGGGCCCTAATGGCGGGGATGTCAACAAGACCATTCTGAACCAGATGATCAGTCCCAACAATCCGGTTCTCTCCGATTATGCATACGAGTACAACCGGATCCGGCGCATCAATGAGTTTCTTTTCGGTCTGGATAATTATGCCACCTACGATGAAGGAGACAAGTTGCTGATGGAGGCGCAGGCGCGTTTTTTCAGGGGGTTGTTGCATTTCATGCTGGTGCGCAGCCATGGCGGCATCATCATCAGAGACTATATCGACGGTCCCAATGAGGCTTACAAAGCCCGAAGCACCGAGAGTGAGTGTTACGATTTCATTACCAAAGAGCTTGACTTTGCTGCGGCTCATCTGCCCCGGGAGTGGGATAAGGCCAGTCTGGGCCGTTTGACGCGAGGTGCCATTATGGGCTTCAAATCGCGGGTG
>CAZILU010000160.1:0-6652 GCA_964540165.1 uncultured Mariniphaga sp. | reverse complement strand
TTTGTGCAGCTTATCAGACGGATGCCGTGTTATCGCTCGATCATCTGCGCACCCGGGTGGCTACCAGTTACAAGAATGAGATCTATTTCGATCCATCCCGCAACGGGTTTACGCGGGGTGTGCTCATCCGGATGAAGGTTTATTATGAAACGCTCTTCCGGATTTATGACCCCTCCGTGGAGAAGGTTATTTTGCAGGAGCGAATACGAGATACCCTCTATTGGGAGGATTACTCCGTTCAAAACCTCTTCGACAGCTTTACACCGGTCAAGCAGGCACTGACAGAGGCAGGCATTGTCTCTGCCTTAGAGCTGGCCGATAAGATCGCCATCAAATGGCGCCCCGAAAAAAGGGATTACTTCGTGCGCGGCAACCGATCCTTCCGCAAGGCCGGCCGTTTAGCTGCTGCCGGCAACTGGACTGCGGCAATGGAGATATGGGAACAGGTTGCCGAAAAGAGCCGTTCGGCAACGCGAAAAAGCAAGGCAAAATACAACCTGGCGCTGGCATACGAAATTGAAGGGGATATAAACCGGGCCATTCGCCTGGCCATGGAGTCATACCGGGAAATGTACCGGCCCCTGACATACGACTATCTGATCACCCTGAAAAGGAGAAAAACCGAAATCGAACAAAAAAAATGAAACCAAAAATCGTTCTTGCCCTGTCAGTTCTGCTAATCGCTGCAGGGTGCACCGTCTTTCGTGAATACCCGATTGAGGTCTATTCGCCGGCAGAGCTTACCCTCCCGCCACAGGCCTCCCGCGTTGCCATGGTTTACCGCGCATTTAAGTACCCGGGCGATACCCTCGACCACTACTATAAAAACAACTTCCGGCTGATGCGGGCAAAAAACGACCCGCCCCGGTTCGACAGCCTGCTGGTGACCACCTGTATGAATGAATTGGCCAACCGGCTCAGAAGCCAGTCATCGATTAAAGAGATCCAGATGCTGCCTTTCAACACATTTAAACGACATTCCGGCAGTCATCTGTCCGATCTGCCTGCAGATGTTATCCGGAAGATCACCGATGCTACAAACAGCGATCTGCTCATTGCCCTTGAAACTTACTCTTCGTTCTTCTCTGTCTATCCAAAGACGTTTGAAACACCCCAAGCCCATGAGGTAATCACGGTGGCCGTCTGGTCGGTATACGATCCGAAACAGAACATCAGGGTGGAACGAAAATCGATGATCGACACCGTTTTCTGGAATGGATATGACGATGAAGGTAACCATCTGAAAGGCTACCGGCCTCCGCCCCGCCGAACAGCCATGGAACTGGCTTCTTCGCTGGCCGGGGAAGCCTACGCGCGGCGATTCCAGCCCCGCTGGGAAACGGTAAACCGAATCTTTTCAGTGCCTCCCCTACCCGATTTTACGGAAGCCGCCCTTCTTTTTGAGGCGGGAAAAACCGATGAGGCTATCGCGCTCTGGAAACGCTATGCAGCCGACCGAAACGGGAAAATGGCCATTCACGCCCGGTTTAACCTCGCTTTGGCTTACGAGTTGAAAGATAACCTGGAGAGATCACGGCAGTGGCTCTCGGCTGCCTACGATCTGGCTCAAAAATACCGCAGTAAAAAAGAGCTGCAAATGATTGCCAACTACCAGAAAATCGTCAGGGAAAGGCAACAATCAATTTTGAAACTTCAACAACAGGAAGCAATAAACTGATCTTATCTTCCTCCCGACCGCTTCACCGGATAGCCGGCACTCTTCAGAAGATCCATTATCCGGTCGCAAAAATCACCCTGGATCAGGATGATCCCATCTTTGACCGTTCCACCCACCCCACAGCCCGACTTCAACATCTTTCCCAACGCGTTGAGATCAGCATCCGGACCAATATACCCGGAAACCAGGGTGACACTCTTCCCCTTCCGGTTCTTCTTATCTAATGACACGGTGAGCTTCTGCCGGCCTGGAGGTAATGCCTCCTCTTCCGAACTGTTTTCACGCTCAAACTGAAAATCGGGATTGGTTGAATAGACCACTCCCAGCCGCTCTTTCCAATCTTTACCCATATATGCTCCTTTCTGATTACCTAATTCATAACTCCCCGGTGATCTCCTGCAGAGCATCGCCGGATAGTTTCTGTCTGAGATCGAATAACCGGTACAAAAAAAATGTTTTTTTCAATCATTACTGCTACCCTTTTGCCCCTTTATCTTTCATTTGAATTAACAATAAAGTTAAAAACTCTTAAATCATTGGGAAATCAAATATTTATGAGTACATTTAAACCTTTCACAATGTTAAGGAGGGCAAAAATGGCAGAAAAAAAACAGACGGTATTCAAATCACCTGATCTCCAAAAAATGCAGGCAGTTGTTATTAATCACCGGACAAAAATATACATTCCTGTTAATGCAGATCCGGAAGAGGCAAAAAAAAGGTATCTTTCGAGACTGGGTTTCAAAAAACCATAATATCATTGCTGATTCATTGGTTCGATATATATTTGGGGGTCTTTAAAAATTGATTTGCCTGACCAAATTATGGAGAACACCGAATTTATCGTTGTACTTACCGATCATCGTTTTCTGGGAAGGGTCTTTCTTCCTTATCTCGTTTGTAAAAATGAAAAATTTTTTACGGTCGAGCGACACCTGAAATTGCGGGATCTGAAGAGTCCCGAATGTAACCTGACCTCTTATGAAAGAGCCCTGGTTGAGATCATGGAGAAATACAGCGATGAGCGGTTGATGAAACGGTTTACCCGGGAGACCAATGTTACCCGCTTTTTTACCGGTATTGATCCTGCGATCTTTGAAAAGCAGATCACCCCGTTCATCGATGAGTGCATGTTCAAAATAGCTACCATCTTAATGGTTAGCCCGGTACATCTATTCAACAAAGATATCCGATCGATCAACATCTATCCGGAAGATGAGATCCGGGTATCACCGCTCTATGCAAAACCGGTCTTCTATTTTGAACGAAAAGAGGCGGAGACCAGCTACCGGCTCCGGGTTTTTCTGGATAATCAGGAGATCCCGCTGCAAAACAGTACCATTAAGCTGGTATCCAATCATCCCTGTGTATTTACCTTTCGCGATCAACTGATCGCTTTTGACAAGCTGGATGCCAAAAAGCTAAAACCCTTCTTTTCAAAATCGATGGTATCTGTGCCCAACACCCTGGAAGAGAGCTATTACGCCGGATTTGTTCGTAAAACCATCCGCGACTATGAGGTGAAAGCTGTCGGATTTACCATTGATGACCGTGAAGCCAACCACTATGCTACCCTCACCCTGGAGGAGAACCTGATGTCGATGCCCTCCTTTTTGCTGAGGTTTCATTACGATCGTGAAACATTCTTCGCAGTAAACTCAAAAAATGTCGTTGTACTGTTCACAAAAAGCGGAAGTGGTTACCATTATAGAAAAATCAGACGAAACAGTGAATGGGAGCAGTCGGTTATTCAACGAATCGAAGCAGCCGGACTGGTCGAGCGGAACGGATTTTTCACGCTACCCGCCGTGGAGTTGCCCGATTATCAGACATCCCTATACTACCTGATTCACTGGTATAACCAACATAAAGAGCTTTTAACGCAGCATGGTATAACCCTGGCCCCGTCGAAGCTCAACAAAAACTACTTTACCGGTCAATCTGACATCGAAATAGTCCCTACCTTAAAGGAGGACTGGTTTGATTTGTATGTGGTGGTGACCTTTGGCGATATCACCATCCCGTTTATAAAGCTGAAAAAATACATTCTGAACGGTATCCGTGAATTTGAGCTTCCCAACGGAGAGGTGGCCATCATTCCACCCGAGTGGCTTGCCCGCTACAAACACCTGCTCACCTTCTCCCGAAACCAAAATGGCCGGATGCTCTTTCCCAGGGAGCACATGGCCCTGTTGGAAGAGATCCTGCCACCGGGAGGGAATATCGCCTCGGATTTTTTGAAGTCGATTTCGCAACCATCGGAAGATGATCCCCTGCCCGAAGGATTGCAGGCTACTCTGCGGAGTTACCAGAGAACCGGCCTCGCCTGGATGACCTCGCTTCATAAAAACAGCTTTGGGGGTTGCCTGGCCGACGACATGGGTTTGGGTAAGACGTTGCAAACGCTCAGCCTGCTGCTTCGATACCGTCAGTCAAAACCCTCCGCATCGCATGCCGTCTCTCAAAAAAGCGACGGACAATTGCAGCTGTTTGCCCCGGTTCAATCTGAATATTCCGGCTATCGGGCATCGCTGATTGTCGTTCCCACCTCCCTGGTGCATAACTGGCAGGCTGAAATAACAAAATTCACTCCCTCCCTTCGGGTTTATAACCATACCGGACCGCAACGCCAAACAGGAGAAATGCTGTTAAAAGCCGCTCAGGAGAATGATATAATAATTACTACGTACGGAATCCTAAGAAACGACATCGATTGGTTCTCGGGCATGAACTTTTTTTACCTCGTGCTTGACGAAAGCCAGTACATAAAAAATCCATCGTCGAAGACTTACAAATCGGTGATGCTGCTGCAAGGCGAACACAGGCTGGCCCTGACCGGCACACCGGTGGAGAACTCCCTGTCGGATTTGTGGGCTCAGATGAACTTTTTAAATCCGGGGATGCTGGGCAGTCTGCCGTTTTTCCGTCGTCATTACCTCGTCCCGATTGAAAAGCAGAACGATCAGGAGTCGCTGGAGAAACTGCAGATCCTGACCCGCCCCTTCCTGTTGCGCCGCAGAAAAGAGGAGGTAGAACAAGACCTCCCGCCGCTGATGGAGCAGATCATTCTATGCGAGATGGAAGAGAGGCAACAACAGGTCTATGAAACGGAAAAATCGATGATTCGTAACTCCATATTGGCTTCCATAGAACAGGAAGGAGTAAAATGGTCATCGGTATTTATCCTTGAAGGACTTACGCGACTTCGGCAATTAGCCAACCATCCACTGATGCTCAACGACCTCACCATCGACGAATCAGGAAAGTTTGAGGAGATCTTCCTGATGCTTGAAAATGTGGTGGCAGAAAAGCATAAGGTACTGATCTTCTCATCCTTTGTTAAGCATCTGGAGCTGATCAGGGAGCGGCTCGAAAAACTCCGGCTGAACTATGCCATCCTGACCGGAAAAACTCAAAACCGCAAGGAAGTAATTGATCGGTTCCAGAACCATCCCGATGTACCGGTATTCCTGATCTCCCTGAAGGCCGGAGGTGTTGGCCTTAACCTGACGGGGGCCGACTATGTCTTCATTATCGATCCCTGGTGGAACCCGGCCTCCGAAAATCAGGCCATCAGCCGTTCCCATCGAATCGGACAGAACAAACCGGTGTTCGTTTATCGATTTATCACCCGAAACTCCATCGAAGAGAAGATCCGAAACCTGCAACAGAAAAAAAGCTCCCTGGCCGATAAGCTGATCAATTCAAATAATCCCCTGCAAAACCTCACGAGCGAAGAGGTAATGAATATTTTTAGTTAACTAATGCATAACCAGGTAATTTTAAATCATGCCCGGCCTGTTTTACCTGACAGCACCCGGATCAGTTCATTCAGGCAAAGCTTTGCCTCGATGATCCGGCTGAAACAGATGCTCTTTCAAAAATGAGGCCGTTTCAGCATCAACCATAGCCTGCTGCTCCCTGGTGAAGCGTCCGTGACCACCCCCTTTCACCGTGATAAACCGATGGGGAACGTTTAACGTTGTAAGAAACCGGTCAAGCAGCACCGATTGCCGGAAGGCAACCCGAGGATCGGCATCTCCATGAACCAGTAGCACGGGCGGACTGTTTTCCGACACATACGATATCGGAGACATGGCGCGCGCGAAGAAGAGATCTGTGTTTCTGTCGCCGAACCATTCGCGCACAGCGCTGTCATTCATAAGATGATCGGCACCATCATCATCTTTCACCCAAAGCATCGAGGGCGCATAGCGGGCAATGATCGCTGCAATCTGATATGCTCCGGCGGGCTTGCAACCGTTTTCAAACAGCGGGATGTTGCCTGTCAATCCGGCCATCAGCGCCAGGTGACCTCCGGCGGAACTGCCGGAAAGGACAATCCGGTTCGGATCGATATGATACTCCGCCGCCCGGTTAACGATGAATGACACCGCACAACGAATATCCTCAACGGCAGCCGGTGCTTTGGCAACATCACTCAGACGATACCCCACATTCACAACGGCAAAGCCCATGCTGAACCAGGCATTAAATCCGCCCATCTGCTCCTTACTGCCATGCCTCCAGCCACCTCCGTGAATAACTATAAGTACCGGGGCCGGAACATCTCCCACCGGAGGCAGATAAAGGTCCATTTTTCCCTCCCAATCACCTGCTTGCTTGTAAATAACATCGTTCATCCGGGTAAACCCGCCGGGAACTTCAACGACCCGCGGTTGAGCTGGTGCCTGAAAGGCCAACAGGAGCATAAAAATCAATATCCACTTCATAACTCACAAAATTAACGTAGTGTCTTGTCACTCATAAAAGGTCGGATGTTGTTATTTCGATGACAGCGCATGGTTGACATGACAGAAGTAACATCCGAATAGTTAAATATTTAAAAGCAAATGTACATTTTATTCTTTGAAACGAGCATGACGATTTATAACACAAACGGATACATTTAAAAATGAAAAATGAAAAATGAAAAATGGAAGACCGGAGACCGGAGACAGAAAAAGAAAGACG
>CAZILU010000159.1:2642-6695 GCA_964540165.1 uncultured Mariniphaga sp. | reverse complement strand
GTTTGTGACTAACTCCTGCATATTTAAAACGAATATTGGGATTAAAGGTATTCAAAAATTAGATTGGTTTTGTTCCCATTTTTACTAAAGTACTTTCTAATTCACCTAATGATGAATGGCTCTATAGGAATAGACAACCCTTAACTATTTCAACTTCATGCTTGTCCTGTTGTTTACAGGATTTGTGATTCATTACAAAGTTATATCAATTTTATTCATTAGTTGCAGCCTGGAGCAACAATGATGCTAATCCTGAAAAGGTATTTGATTTGATTACATACAGAAAAAATTAATAAACTCAATCCGGAGTAACGTGTTCCATCTAATTTTAAATTGCTGGACGGAACAGATAAACAATCAACCGTGGCGCCTGCATTTATTGTCGCATCGGTATAAAATGAAAAAAAGAAGTCAGGATTCAAGTTTTATTAACACACCTTCGCCTGCTGTCAACCAATAAATGTTTTTGTGATTGTTTATATCACGGTCCCTTAAAACGGGTTCCATGCCTTTTTCAACAGGAGTCACTAAATATACTTTTTCTCTCCCTGATTTTGTTGAAAAGGAAAAACTTACGGATCGTTCAACACTCAAGTTTACAATCATTACATATTTGTTGTTTTCAGCATCTTTAAATTCTCCGATCATTAAAGGTTCTTCGCTTTTTATTGAATCAACAATTTCTCCCGGGAGGGAAGGTAATGAGGAGCCTGATGGCGGTTGGGAAAAATAAACACCTGTTGATTCGCAGTTGCTTAGAAAAAGTCCTAAGGATAAAATTTGTCTGTTTACCTCCTTTAAATAAAAATAGGTTGGAGTTTTTCTTTGGTTATTATCAATTGGGCTGTAATCATACCCACGTTGTGTAAACTGATACCACGAAATGCCATCAAATCCGGCTGCCAGCGAAGTATATGCCTGAAACATCATATTTGGAAGTGATGGGATGGTTGTATATTTTCTCACCTGATTTGAAGATACAATATGCCAATAGGGCAGTCCATATTTCAAAGCAACTTCTCTAACATTCAAAAGGTTATTGAAATATTCGGTAATTCGTTTTTTGTTTTTTAAATCCCGTGAATATTGCGTCATATAGTTATCATAGCTGATAAATTGTGGATTAACCTCACTCACATACCGTTCAAGGTATTCCATATATGATTTTGTTCCAAGCTGTGAATCCATTTGATCCAACGTTGAAAGGGTGGCATAATTGGGAAACAGATTTATATATGCAAGTTTGCCGGGTGCATATTTTTTTACCGCTTCCACGGCTTTACCCAAAAAGGGGAAATCGAGTACAGATGGTTCGTCGGCTATGAAATACCCAAGAATGGCATCACTTTTACCTGCATTGGCTACGAGTTTTTTTATATAGGCATCAATTTCATCGTCCGATAAATCCCTCCACTTTCTTCTATGCATACTCCCGGTCCAGTTTCCCAAATCCAGATCGATAATCGCTTTTAACCCATTTCCTTCTACCCGGTGAAGATCATAGGGTCTGACAAATCCGGCTATGGTAAAATTGCAATCTGCCGCATCTTTAAGAGAATATTCAGGAAATCCTAAAAAATCCCAGGGTAATATTGGAAAGAAGTCTTTGGGCCATTTCACCGAGCCATCATCTCTGTTTTGTGCCGTTAAGACAGAAAAACTGAGTATCAATATGAGTGATAGAATAAAAATTCGGCTTAGAAATTTTTTGTTTGTAATTTTCGTTTGATTCATAAAAATTAATAATAAAGGCAGGATTATATTCGCATGATGAACATTCATCCTTTTGTTGGTAATCAAATCATGCTTGTTTTATATGGGCAAAAATATAAGCTTCTGATTCTGTTTGCATAATAATTTCAAAATATTTTTGAGAAGAATCAGATCCTTTTATTAATGTATTAGTAGTTAAGGGAGAACGAATTATCTGTTAAAGGGATAATTTTGGTAAAATAAAAACGATTATTTCAATTTTGGCACTGTCCCTATTTCGTTTTTCGGGACGGCAAAAAAGCGATGGAAAACAGGCAAGCTCTTTTGCAATTTAGAGACATAGTCGTTTTGCAAAATATAGAACTATTTTTTCTTTCTTAGTGGTGCTCTTTTCATTTGGGAACATTGGTGTCGTGATGAGAAGATGAATTCAGAGCATTCAAGTTAATATAGTATTAAAAAACAGTGGTTTGTGGAAATGAAATCGACCCGGAATGTTTTTCTTGTACCGGATATCGCGAAGGAGTACGATGCGTATTACCAAACAAAAATTGGTAAAGCGGTTGACAATATTGAAAAAGAGATAATTTCAGCGCATTTTAGTGGACTGTCAAAAGAGAACTGGCTTGAGTTGGGATGTGGCACCGGTCACTGGACAACTTTTTTCAGGGACCTGGGGATGGAGATGACAGCCGTGGATATATCAGAAGCGATGCTGGAAATAGCCCGGTCTAAAAGGCTTGAGAATGTTGAGTTTTTGAAAGCGGATGCCGCTGATATGCCTTTTCCCGATGCCAGCTTTTCCGGAATTGTTTCGATTACCATGCTTGAGTTTGTGGACCATCCTGAAAAGGTCTTAAGCGAAATTGACCGGGTATTGAAACCGGGAGGGACGCTGGTGCTGGGATGTCTGAATGCACTTTCGGAACCTGGGAAGAACCAAGCCAACGACCCGGTATTTCAACATGCGCACTTTTTTACTGAGAGAGAATTAACAGAAATGCTCAGCCGGTTTGGAAAACCACGAATATCTGCTGGTGTCTGTTTTTCTCCTGATTTTAAACTATTGGACGGAACAGATAAACAATCAACCGTGGCGCCTGCATTTATGGTAGCATCGGTTCAGAAAAATAATAGAAGCCATGAAAATAACCGTTGAAATTGGTTACTATCCGTTTTTACGCTAAAGATCTCCAGCGCCTGCAAAGCTTGTGAAATATAGACGATTTACGATATAATAACACACCTTTGCCGGCTGTCAACCAATTGATGTCAAGGCAATAATTTATATTATTTTCTCTTCAAAAAACCGATGATTGGTTTTATTCTTCGTATATCAATCAGTACTGCTTATTTTTTGTAAAGACTTTTCATCACGGCTGTTTTCTCCTGGCTGTCGGCCATGGCGCGGGTGGTGAACATCATCACACCGCTGGCACAATGAGCCATTCCACCGGCCAGCACCGTTTTGAACTCTTCAGCAGAGATGGCGTATGGATTGTCGTAAGCCTGAACGATGGGCCAAACCCTGGGAGAACTGCCCTCGGTAATCTTCATCCGTTCGCAAAACCAACCGATGTTCTCTTCCACCCAACCGGGTTCTCTGCCCATGCGGGCGTGATAGACCATGGGTGAGAAAACATCAAAATGTTCGCGAAGCAGATCGTAGTCCAGGCCAAGCGTCCGGCGGCGGGCGCCATCAAACTCATCGTCTTTCCAGGGGGAGTGAAACAATCCCAGCAGGGTGCCGGGTTTCATCGCACTTATGATGCTTCTGATTTCCTGAGCCCAATCCACAATCACTTCGCACCGCCAGTCACGCCACTCCGGATCATGGTTTTTTAGAATCCACCCGGCTTTCTGCGATGTGCTGCCTTCTGGAATTTTAATCGCGGTACTCTCCGAAAAAGCGGCCAGGCAATGGTCGCAAAAGCAAGTCTCGGGCAAGATGGGTTCCGGCTCTTCGAACTGGGCGTGCCAGTGCACATAATCCATCCAAATGCCGTCGAGATCGAATTTCACTAAAAGCTCCCTCAACAGGTCGAAGCGGTATTTTCTGAATCCGGGTTCGGTGGGGCAGACGCCCATAAACCAGGAGGCCGCTTCCACTTTTTCACCTTTCTCATTGATCGCCCAGGCTTCCGGGTGCTTCTCGACATAATTTTTGCCGTTTAGCACGGCAAATTCGGCGTACACTTTCAACCCTTCTGCCCTGGCCCGGTGCATCATCTCCGGAGTGATGGAGCCACTATGAACAAACACGGCATTAACTCCAAGTTCCGAAAGGTTATATCCTTTGTCCCATAAAGGTTTGGGATTGCCGTAGATGCCTTTTGTCAT
>CAZILU010000159.1:0-2542 GCA_964540165.1 uncultured Mariniphaga sp. | reverse complement strand
ATGAAACACCCATGATAGATTATTTAACACAAACAAGGATGATTATTTAACTTTCTCTTTGTGTCCTTGCGCCTTTGCGGTAAAAAATAATCATATAAAAATTTAATTTGTTGGTTTAATTAACTGTGCAAAGCCAGGAGTAATCAGAATTTATTTTTTCTGTAATTTCGTGAATTGACTACGAAAAAATATCTTTGTCTCTGTGCCAGAAAATAAATGGCACAATACGTTCGCCATGAGTTTAACGTGAAAACTAAAACCATCTAATCCGAATGAATCCGATCAATCGACTTACCGGTATTTTTTCCCTGCTATTTGTGGGCTCACTCCTCTCAAATTCATGTCAGAAGAATGAGGAAGTGTCAGATCATCGTATCAGTAATTATGCTGAATTTGCCACAAACATTACCGATCCTCCCGCGGCCTATCGCAGCGTTCCTTTATGGGACTGGAACGATCGCATTACTGAGGAAGGGATTGCCTTCCAGATGGAAGCGTTCAGCAAGGCCGGTATTGGTGGTGTTTTTGTACATCCTCGTCCGGGTCTGATCACCGAATATCTGTCGGAATCGTGGCATCAGCTTTTTGATTTTACCGTAACGAAGGGTAAAGAGCTGGGGATGGAGGTTTGGATCTACGATGAAAATTCATATCCTTCCGGATTTGCCGGCGGCCATGTTCCGGCTGAAATGCCCGATTCATACAGGCATGGAACAGGGCTCAGCATGGAAGTGCGGCAGGTTCTTAATATTTTACCGGCCGATACGTTTGAGGTGATCCTCAGGCAGACAGAAACCGGATTCACCGATATTACCGATACTGCCAAGGAGGAGATCGGATTGGAGGGAACGTACTATCTGTTCAAACGGACCTACCCGGCTAAATCTCCATGGTATGGCGGGTTTTCGTATGTTGACCTGTTATACCCCGGTGTCACCGAAAAGTTTCTGGAGTTGACCATGAAGGGGTACGAGAAATACAACCGGCCCGATTTTGGTCATACGGTGAAGGGTATCTTTACCGATGAACCCAATCTGGAAGCAGCTATGTCCCGGGGAACGGTATTCCGCTGGACACCCGATCTATGGCAGGCTTTTGAAAAACGGTGGGGATATGATCTGAAGAGCCACCTGCCATCGCTGGTGCAGGAGGTGGGCGACTGGAAAAAGGTGCGCCACAACTATTACGAGCTGATTCTCGAACTGTTTATCGATCGATGGGCCAGGCCAAATTATGAATATTGCACGGTCCGTTCTTTAGAATGGACAGGCCATTACTGGGAACACGGATGGCCCGAGCCTACCCATGGATTCGATGAGGCAGCCTTTTACATCTGGCACCACCGGCCGGGCGTCGATATGCTGGGTAGTGCTTTCACCCCGGACGGATTGGGTGGGCAGTTTGGTAATACCCGTGCTGTCAGAGAGTTGCGCAGTGCTGCGAATCAGGCCGGATGGGTTCGTACCCTCAGCGAAACCTATGGTGGTGGAGGTTACGAAATGGATTTTAAGAATTTTAAACGATTGGCTGACTGGCAATGTGTGTTTGGGGTGAATTTCGTAAACCAGCATCTCTCTTATTTCACGATGAAGGGGGTTCGAAAATTTGATTATCCGCCTTCTTTCTCTTACCACGAACCGTGGTGGGATAATTACAAACTGATGGCCGACTACCTGGCACGTATCAGCATGGCGACCGCTGCCGGTGAGCAGATCAACAATACGCTGGTTCTTCAGCCCAATACATCTGCCTGGTGCTATTTTTCCCGGGTAAATAAAAATCCGTACATACAGACGATCCGAAATGACTTTAAATTTTTTGTAAACCGCTTAGAGCAGAAACATTTTGAATACGACCTTGGCTCGGAGAAGGTATTGCGCGACCTGGGCTCTGTTTCCGGTAGAAATTTTATCGTTGGGAAACGCTCCTACCAACTGGTGGTGCTTCCAAAAGAGATGGAGAATATTGACCGGTACACCGTTGATCTGTTGAAGGAGTTTCTTGCGGGGGGCGGGAAGGTGCTTTCGTTCCGACAGGAGATCGAGCGGATCGACGGTTCAATGAATGATGAAGTGAAACAGTTGCAAAACAGATACCCCGAACAGTGGAGAGTTGCCGGTTCGGTGGAGGATGAACTGGTAGCTGAATGGTTTAGATCCAATGATTTTGCATTGACCGACTTGTCCGATAACAACGATCTGTTTCATCAAAGACGTCTCCTCAACGACGGGCAGTTGATTTTTATCGTCAACAGCAGCGAAACAGAAAGGGCATTGGCAAAAATTGAGGCGAAAGGGAGGTCGGTCGTAAAAATAGACCTTTTTACCGGAGAACAACGTATGGCGCTGTTTGAAAAGGGGAGGGGTGAGGTTCGTGTTGATATTGATTTGCCCCCGGTTGGCAGTGCGCTCTATTTTATTTCAAAGAAAAATGAAGATTTGCCGCCGTTGAAAACCCGGGAAGGTGAGCCGAAGAAGGTAATCGCAACGGGTGAAAATGCGATTACCGTAACGGTAACCGGCAGCCTGAAAAATACGTTTGG
>CAZILU010000158.1:0-6732 GCA_964540165.1 uncultured Mariniphaga sp. | reverse complement strand
CCGAAATACATCCATCGGCGACATGTAAAACTGACGGGAGAAGCCTATTTTGAAGTTGTGAAAGGGGAGGGATTCCGGGTGAAAACCCTCAATGGAGAAATTTCCGTTCTGGGTACCCGCTTTCTGGTAAACGATCGGGGAGAAGATCTTCATGTTCAATGCTTTCAGGGAAAAGTAGCTACGCTGTTCAGCGACAAATCATGGATATTGGAACCGGGAACACAATTCAAAGGAGATTCCAATTCTGCTGAAAAAAGTGATTATGCCGAAGACAATCGATATCCGGTCATGGCCCGGTTTATGAAGAGTTTCAACAACGCCCCCTTAAGTGAAGTAATTTCTGAA
The DNA here is from genome assembly GCA_964540165.1 of uncultured Mariniphaga sp. Taxonomy (GTDB): domain Bacteria; phylum Bacteroidota; class Bacteroidia; order Bacteroidales; family Prolixibacteraceae; genus Mariniphaga. The sequence continues at coordinate 6,387 of CAZILU010000158.1, read as the reverse complement.
ATGGAAACTTTTTTTAATGTAACCATAAATATTAAACCAAAAATCAGCAAAAACTTTTCCGGAACCATTCAATCCGGAAACCTGGAGAGCGTGCTTCAAATTGTTTGTGAATCGCTGCAGTTGAAATACACATTTGAAGATGATTATACGATTAAAATTTATTAAACATTAAAAAAGTATGGTTATGAAGGAGAAGAAGAATCAAAAGTTGAAAATTAGATTTATCGGAATCGCTTTTTTTGTTATTCTGGCCGGAATTTTTGCAGGATGCCAGGAGACAGATGAAGCAGAAGCAATGCGGGACATAGCTCCCGGGAATGGATATGTGGTTATTAAACTGACGGATGCCCCTTTCCCTGCCGATTTAGTGGCGGAAGCAAATATTACCATTGACCGGATTCAGTTTCTTGCAACCACGGAGGATGATGATTTAACGGATGATGATTTAACGGATGATGGTTTAACGGATGATGGTTTAGGGGAAGATACTGAAGGAGAGGAAAATAACGAGTCTCCCGACTCAAAATTTGTCGTTGAGTTTGAAGAACCCGTAACCTTCAATTTATTAGAGCTGAGTAACGGTGTCACGACCATTCTGGCTGAAAATGAAATTCCGGCAGGATATTACAACGAGATCAGGCTTCACATCATTGAATCTGGTATTGTATTGACCGACGAAACCCGGTTTGATCTGAAAATACCCAGCGGAAGCAGCAGCGGATTAAAAATTAAACTCCATCCATCGCTGCATATTGAAGATAACGGTTTTGCCGAAGTACTGCTCGATATCGATGTCAGCCGCTCTTTTATTGTTCGCGGAAACCTGCAGAAAGGAAAAATCAATGGTTTCATCTTCAAGCCGGTTGTAAGAGCCATTATTAACGCTCCCACCGAATCGGGTGAAATTGCAGGAAAGGTATCGGATAACGCTGGTGCCTGGCTTGAAAATGCACTGGTAACCCTCAAATCGGGTGAAGAGGTTATTACGACAGCCCTTACGAACAACGAAGGTTTCTATGCAATGATTGGTATCGCACCCGGGGAATACACATTGGTCTGTGAGAAAGAGACGTATGAACCGGTAATAGCAACCATTACGGTCGAAGCCGGAAAAGCAACAGAACAGAACTTTGTACTGACAATGGATGTCGAAGAGACAGAGGATAATAACGAAAATTAATCGGTTTTACGTTCTATAATTCCAGTTATTTAGTCACTAAAAAAACGTACCCGTTGTTGAACGGGTACGTTTTTTATTAGGACACATCCAGGCTACTCCCTGGAATGAAAAAGACCGGATCATTCAACAGCTTTCTTACCGGAAAGGTGATTCATATCTTTACCAGCAGAAGATGGCACATCACAACCAGTCGCTTGAAAAGCTAATGTTAAACAGTGAAATCGTCAAATTTTTCCGGGAGACACCCTGTGGCTATATGCAAAAAATTGCCCCGGTTTATAAAGAACCCGAATTTAATAACGGCAGAGCTCATTTTCTGGCACCTGAAAAAAAACTTTTCCATATAAAAATCAGCACCCTCACCTTCAATCTGAGCGTTATTTGGATGATCACACTCTTTTTATACATTGCCCTCTATAACAACTGGTTGAAAAAAATAGTACAGCGCTGGTCGCATGGCTGATCAGGAAAGAAAGGCCGCACCTTTACGAAAGACGGTCAGAAAAGATTGCTCGAGGATCTGCTCATTAATCGGTCTGTTTAACGGAAAAGGTGATTCGTGAGAGTAATCGAACGGAAAGTCAATCACCTCGAAACAGTTCCGGGCCGTTTGAAGGCCCATACAGGCTTCCACCCCGCTGAAAGGCATCACCCGGTCCTTTTTTAAGGAGATTCCTGAAATCCGCTCTCTCCGGGAAGAGAAGAAAGACTCACGCTCCTCACGCCGTATGTCGGGGGAGATCATCGAGTTAAAAGCATCTGTAAGCCGGTCTTCGTTAAATTGGCCACTGCGAGGAGACTCCCTCCCGGAATGAAGCCAGTCGTTGCAGTAGTAGTGTAAAAGCTTATGATAGGCAGCCTCATCCATAATATAACGAGAGGTACCATACATCTGCCGGAAGATAGAACCTCCGCAGAAAACAAACAGCCTGGAAGCGGAGAAGAGCTCCTCCGGATCAGCCATCAGCAGAATTTCCGCGATGAAGGAGCCTATAGAGTAGCCAAAAATATCCAATACAGCCCCCGCCTTAAACAGGGGGTGTTCACCACGACGGATTTGCCGCGCCAGCGATACCAGATCGGTCATAGTCTGCCGCCCGGCCCGGTAAAATCGGTAAGGCTCATCCGACAAACGGTTACTCAGGGCTACATTGGCAAAACTTAGCGACCGGGACCCGGTGAAACTGCGTTTTCTTTGCTCCATCCAGTACTTCATAGCCCTCGGATTGATCCAGGCAGAAGGACTCCGGTTCATGTGGAAGGCAATGGGAAAAAGAATAACGGGTTTTCCTGTATTTTTGGCAAGATAGTCGGCCCACTGAAGATACTTATCCCAGTTCCGTTCATTCAACCCATGCAGCAGAAGAATCGCCGACCGATGATCTTTTCGTTGGTCCGGAACAAACACATCGTATGTAAAAGAGCTGTTTTCCAAAATTTTAGAATCCTCCTGAAGATAGACATTCCCTTCATACCCTGTTGCATCCGGAAATACCGAATGAAATTCAAACCGCCTGACAGCGACCGGTTGTTCATCAAACCGGACGTTTACCCCGTTGCGCATTTTGATCAGCAACGCCTTTTGCCTTTTAAGAAAATTTCCTGGTGACATATCGTATCTTTCTGTTTTGTTCCAGACAAAGAAAACAGAAGTGAGAGGGCAGCGCAAAAAAATGGGAGCGACATGCCTTTCGGGGGAGGTAACAGGCAAATCCGGGACGAAAATGGACTATGCGGGGTAAACCAGGATCAAAGAAAAATGAGATCGCGGTAAAATACAGCAGGAAACCCTTACCTTTGTTAGAGAAAAATCATTGAAATTCGAAATAGATGAATCAGAAGATACCGGAATATCTCTACGAAAAAAGAAACATAACCAGGCTGATCCTCTTCACGGCAATGTTTGCCCTGATCTTTATCAATATCTACCAGCCTTTCGACTCCCGGAACTGGTTTCCGGTGTCCGAACCGATGTTCCTGCTCTTCTCCAGCCTGGTGATCCTGACGGGTGTGCTGGTGGTAGTAATCAGCCGGATTATGATGTATTACTATGCCCGCCGAAACGGCCTTCTGCTTTGGCAATACGCGCTGTGGATTGCGGGAGAGATTGGAGCCATGGCGATGTTCTATACGCTGTTTCAAGGTTTGGTATTGGATGATACCAGGTCATTCAGAGAGATGTTACAGCAATCGGTCATTAATACGGCTCTGGTATTGCTGCTTCCATACTCCATCTTATGGCTCTACTTCGCGCTGAAGGATAAAAGCATTAAACTGGCCAACCTGGCAAGCACAGGAAGTAATCCAAAGCCAAATAACCCGCTCATGTTCAACTTTCTGGATGAAAAAAAGGAGCTCAGGCTTTCAATCCGAAGCGATCAGGTTTACTGGATAGAGGCAGCGGACAATTACGTGAAGGTCCATTACCTCAACAAAGGTAAGATTGTCTCCTTTATGATCAGGAATACGTTAAAAACCATTGAAAACAGTTTTTCAAAAAGCTCCCTGATCCGATGCAACCGATCGGCCATTGTCAATTTCGACAACGTTAAGATACTCCGTAAAGAGCCAACAGGCATATTTCTGGGCATGGACCATGAACAAGTTGCCGACATACCGGTTTCGGGCACCTATGCCGATAAAGTTCTTAGCCGTTTCTCGAGTCAATCGATCAACGACTAATCCCTGCTGAATACCTGGTTATAACTACCAATCATCCACTCTCGCGCCGGAAACAGAAAAAATCCAAACTCAAGGCAACGGGCAACTATATCTCTCATAAGTTTCAATGGCTGTCAGCCGGTCGCAGTTTTTATCATCATACACATATTTGATTGATGTGATCTGTTTCATCTGTGTACAGAATCCCTCTCCCTTCCGGCATCCATTCACCCCTTTCCATACCCATTTCATATAGTTTCCCGTCGGTTTATCCCTTTTATTTCCGACATAGGTATACTCCTCACTGCACGATGATTCGCTATCCTTTGACAGGGCATGACATTCGGCATCCTTATAAAACAGGTACTCCCTTCCTTTGTCATCTTTAAACCAGGTAGCCTTGGTGACCGATGCTGCCGGTGGCAGGGGAGTCTTTTCACTTTTTGCCTCCTGGTCCTCAACCGCCTTATCATTGCCTGACTCCTTTTTAGCCAGCGCATCCGCTACGGTTCCCGGATTCTCCTCGGTATCTATATTTTGCCTCCCTGCCTCTGCAGCGCCTTTCGCGACAGCCTTACCCAGGGCGGATCCAGCCTTTTGGCTCTCCCCTCCCGGACTCTTCACACCTGAACGGCCGGAGGTTCGTCCCAGATGATCTGCCTGTGAGCTCAATGAATCCTGACCTGAACGGCCGGAGGCCCGCCGACGAGCCTCAGCCTGTGAACCGGGAGCGTCCGGCACTTTCCGTCCGGTTGGCGGCTTTAAATCGGTTTTTTTTTTACCGGGCAACGCTCCTACCCTTCCTGTCGGTGGTTCAATTTCAGCTTTTTGACCAGGCAGAACCGCCCTTCCTGTATGAACTTCTTTCAATGACACTCCCGGGAAATTTTCATAATTTTCGCCATTAAATATTTGAATGGTATATGAGCCATTTTCATCCTTAACAGCCTGGAGGTAATCTAACAGTTCTATGCGACATTCAGGGTTCACCAGCAGCAATTGGTCATCTTCAATAAACCGGCCGGCGTAATTATTCACCGGATGTGCCGGTTGCACCTGAGTAGCATGTTTAGAAATTCCGGGCAGAATATTCCCTAAGGCATTCAGTCGCTGAAAAAAAAGACTTCCCTGAGACTTGCTCACCAATGGATTAAAAAGATTAATGGTATAAGCCGCAGCCTCATCCAACGATTGAAAAGTGTCTGCCGGAACCAAATGATCTTTAACATCTGACAAATAACCTGACAGATCATCATCAATCCCTGAACGTATAAAATGATCTATATCCTCCTTTAAAGCCACCACAGCGCTGTTAAATATCTCTTCATCGGCATGGATTGATTCGATAAAAGGCTGGATCCCGTTTTCAAATGAAGCCGGCGGAGCCACCAACGTAGCATCGATGATGAAATTACCGGGAACAACCCCAATCACTTCCTGTTCAATTACCCAACCAGCTCCATCAGCAGTTTCCACCCTGGTACCGGCGTCTCCCGGGTCAATGTCACGCCGTACTCCCTCCGGGAAACGAATGATACCGGGAGTCTGATTATCGAGCTGTAATCGAACCGGTTCATAGGGTGCATCTGCCAGTCCGAATACAGCAACTTCCAGAACAGCCGTCTCATTCCTCCGAAGATTTGCTTTATTGATCGAAGCCTGAATCATACCCACAGAGATCAAATCGATAAATTCCGCCTCCCCATCGCCATTTTCAACAAACAGATTGTATAGACCGGTCATGCCTTCCGGCATATCATAAACCCGCTTCCCGGGAGAGGCGGTTATTATATCCAGATAGACCGGATCTGAAAACAGATCCGGATTTTCCGGGGAGATATACGGAGTTATAAAAATTCCCTTATCAGCTTCATATCCGGTGCTCCCTAACAGAACAACAGGCTCTGAATGATCAATTACCTTGCGGGCAAGCCTGACTGAAGCCGGCCCGGCCAATCCGGCCAATACAGGCATAAGCCATAACTTCTCCTCTGCAATACGATTTCCGGCATCATCCATTAACGCAATTCCAAATCGCTCGTCATCGGGCACGTCCATACCGGAAAAATTTTGCACAACGACACTGGCACTATCTGCCTCATGCATAGTAAATTTCGAGCCATCAGAAAAATTCAGCCGATAACGGCGCATACGAGCTGAATTCTTCTGCCTCTCCTTCGCACTATTGCCGTCAGGCTCAGCAATGACCATTCCGGAGATACGATCCCCACTTCGCATATCATCGGGCAGGTAACATCGTATGGTTCCCTCCGGAACCTTGAAAATGGTTTTCGACTGACTGTTTTCATAAACCGTGCCGGACACAGAAACATTCTGCCCGACAGCCATAAAGGAGAAAAAAAATAGCCCGCAGAGGGCTATCATAAACATCCGACAAAACCGTTGTGTCATCATATTGTATCAGATTTAAATTTTTAATTGTGCACCATAAAGTCAATCCTGTTTAATTGAGTCATAAATCATCATGGTCGTTTCATCTTCAAACAAATATACAAAATTAAATATATTATTACCCTAATATCGTT
>CAZILU010000157.1:0-6796 GCA_964540165.1 uncultured Mariniphaga sp. | reverse complement strand
ATACAGATTAGACGTGTCGTAATAGTTAATGCCTAACTGAAAGGCTTTCAGGATGATGGCAACGGGATCTACCCCCTCGGGTGTCCACTGAATCGATGCCTGTCCGCCCAGTCCTAAGGTGGTTACCTGGAACCCGAGCTTTCCAAATTCTCTCTTCATGGGTGCGGGAACCCGGTCAGTCGCGCAGCTCCCCAATGGAAGCATGGTGACTCCGGCCGTTCCGGCTGCCGACACTTTTATGAAATTCCGTCTGGAAATCGGGTAACTCTTTTTTGTCTTCATCTGATTATAATTGTGTTATTCTATTTTTTATTCTGGCTTATCGCAACGATGATCTCTTTTATTTTTTGTTACTAAGGTCTTATAAGATTAAATTCAGGCACCTGGACTGCTTTATATCGAAATTGTTTCACCAATATTACATATATACAAAAATCGATGCCCTATTGTTGCAAAAAACAGATAAAAAAAAGAGCCTGCAAAAAGCAGGCTCTTTTTTATGTTGTTATGTTACTTCTTAGTTTTTAATCGCTTTGTAGCGTCCCAGCACTTGCTGATCATCGCTGACTACGATCATAAACATACCGGAAGGAACCTGTTCTATTGAGATCACCTCCAGACTGCTTTGAGCCTTCACTTCGCGAACGAGAGCGCCGGCAGCGCTGAAGATCTGGATGTGGTTACCGGGTTTCACGCCCTGTACCTGCAGCCTGTCGCTGGCCGGGTTCGGGAATATCTCTATCTGTTGCTGCATTCCGATATTACCGGTTGAAGAAAGATCCAGTGCCAGAGAATAAGTGGTCACGATCTTGCCGTTGGCCGAAGTTACCACCAGCTTATCGCCATCGTTCAGATCGCCCGCGGTTTTTACTTCGCCGTTCTTGTCAACCACGGTTATCGTAGCACCCATGCTGGGATATAGATAGCTCACAAATTCATCCAACAGTGTTTCAGATGTCAGTGTAGCCAGTCCGGCAGCGATGATATAATCGACCTGGTTGATTTGATAAGCATCCGAGAGCACATACGCTAAGTAAGTAGTCTGCCGAATGGTCGATGTGGGCAGGAAGGAGATGTAGTACACCCGGGTGGTCTGGCCGTTGGCCGAGGTTACCACCACCTTGTCGTCTTCACGGATATTTCCATAGACCCGCTCAAATCCCATTTTGTCGACCAGCTTCAGGGAAGCGCCCAGCGACGGAATGATATTGGCAAGGAAGGAGTTAAAATTGGTGCCGCGCGGCACAAAGTGGATCAGGTTATCCATTTGCGACACTTCGTACACATCGGAGAGGATGAATGCATCGTTCGCTGAAGTGTTGGGCTGCAATTGATAAACCATGCGTGTAACATTATCTTCTGCCACTACGTCGAAGAAGATCTCCGGATTCACCGTTACGCTGACGTATGTAGTGTCGAAGTTGAGCGTGGTATAGGGTACGTAAGCTCCATTGCCATCAATCACTGTCAGGGTGGCACCGGCAGGAACATTCACATTATCAACCACCGTTTTGATGGTGGTTCCGTAGTCAAAACCGGCAATAGATCCGGCACCCGCTTCGGCAGCTTCACCGGCACTTTTCGGATCGGCCGACACCTGGATATTCCAACGACCGGAGGTGATGTATGCATTGTTACTCAGGCCTGCCTCGGTAACATCCAGCGTGTAGATGGTGGTGTTATTGCCATCGGCCGACACAACCTCCAGCTTATCGTTCATGCTCAGCACGGCATCCATGCCCAGTTCAGATCCATCGGCAGCCGAGGTGACCTTTAGTACCTGGTTTTCGTCTTCCTTGTTGATGTTGGCAAGGAACTCAGAAACGGTAACACCCGCTTTTAATCCTATGATCTCTTCATCCGGTCCAAAGCCATCGCTTACTTTATATATAGAAGAGTTTACGGTCGATTTATAGAACGTTGGATCCAGCATATAGTGCTGGTTCAGGTTGCTGGTGCCAGCGCCGTATCTTGCCGGATTGGAGATGTGCGAGTATTCGATCGAGGGTTGAACTCTTATCCACTCCGCGGTCTCATCGTTGGTTCCGAAAGATCCGGCAAATTCAGGATTACCTTTTGTAATGCCGGGTTTCCTGATGAAGATATTTCCGGTTTCGTTTGCATTTAATGCATAGTCACCCACGACCCAGGATCCACGGTTTGGCATTCCCCATACATCAAGGACTTCAAAATCGTCCACATCGTCAATGGGCTTCAATCCCAACTTGATCGAATCGTTAAGTATCTTGTAGAGGGCAAAGAAGTTGGTGCGGTTTCCGTTTTTAGGGAAAGGAATTCCTGCCCCGCTGGCACTGGTTAAATGTTCATTCCATGGATTGGTAATACCGGGAACCAGTTCCGGAGCAAATTGAACATCCCACTTTGGATAGTAATCTTCCACGCCGGGATAGTAATTATTCCCCCGCTCGATATAGGCCATTACAAAGGTTCCTCCGCCCGGCACGATGGCATTAACATTTGGATCGGGTATCAGGTATTTTGGTGAGATGGCCCAGGTTGGTTCATCAACATGCTTCATGCCGGGTACATAGGTTGTGTATCTTCTCAGCCATGGTGGATCATAAACAATGGGTCGGTATAGGTCGGCATGAGCAGCCAGTCCGATCAGGTAGTTTCTCAAATCGATGGCCTGGTTTCCCGGATTATAAATTTCAACGTAAGCGCATCCACCCGGATAGGCATTGATAAACTCCGAAATAAATGGTTCGGCAACAAACGGCTCAATTTTATCGGGCGTCTTCTCTTTGACCAGCTCCACATGGTAGCTCTTATGGATGGTATCGTCTTCGGCAGTTACCTCGAAAGTGACCGTCCGATCAGCGATGGTACCGGAGAGTGACCTGGCCCGGTTTACCTTGATGGTGGCATTGACATTACTGGTTTTAGCCTTCAGGGCAGGAATCCCCTCCACATCGAACGGTACCTCCAGGCGATACTGGGTGTTTCCCGGGGAGAAGTTGGGGATGGTATCGCCGGTCCAACCGAATATGCCGCGGTAGAACTCCGGTATATCGGGCCATGTGATCGATGCCAGGTCGGCATTGGTGCTGGGCCTGTGGCTTTGTACCTGGATAAAGTACTCTTTCACAGTACCACCGGCGGATGTAATTTTTAGTTTGTCTCCGTTTTTCAGGTCAGCACGGGTAACACCGTCAACCCATACAAACTCCCAGTTGGCGTTGGCCGGCTTTTCAAGCCGCTTCAACAGCGAGTCGGTGCGAAGGTCGAATGCCAGCCCAAATCCCGATCCGGTGATGGTGTCGATCCCGCTTTCGTGGTGTGTAACCCTGGGCCAGCTTAAAATTCCATTTTGAGTTCGCGAGGTGATTATTCCGTATGTTCCCGGCTGTCGGATGGTGGGGTAGTCTATGGGAATTACCTGGTTGTCATCGTCGGCTGGTTCCTTTACATCGATGGTGAAGGTGGCCGTTTGTAATTGATTCCCTACTACGTAAAGCGTTAATTGGTCACCAGTACGGGCCGAGCGGTAGAGGGAGTCCTCCTGTAGCGGATTGAGATCGTATTGCCAGGCGATTCCCGGTTTCTTTTTCATATGGCGCATGATATCGTCCAGGCGCATGGTGCCCCAGGGAACGGTGATCTTTTTGGATTCATAATCTACCGTAATCGCATCGTTAATCGGTTCCAGCGTGTTCTCGTCAAGCTGAAAGTTGCCATGGTTGCCGATGGTCCAGAAAACATCGCGCCACGCGTTATACCCGTCAGGCAGCTGGATCGGGATCCATTCCGAGTCTTCCAGTCCTACCCCACGCCCGCTGGCAAAATCGATATTACCCTGCGTTACATAGGCTTTACGTACCACGATGGAGGTGTTCATGCCACCGGCAACACCGGCAACATCGACCGGTACCCTTTCAAAGTTCCTGCCGCTGTTTCCAAAAACACCACCAGCCTGGTCAACTACGGCTGAATCTCCCAACGTGTAGTGGTGCTCCAGGTAATAGGTTCCACCGGTTAATTGCGTGAAAATTAATGATACATCGCCTCTGGGGTGGATGTTCTCCGGGTCGTTGTAGGCCGTGGTTACACTGTCGCTCTCAAAGTAGATGCCTTCCACCGGTTCGGCCCGATGGATCAGCTTATCGGCGACTTCATAAATACCCACCTGCTTCGGGCGTTCCGATCCACCAAGCCTTCCCACACCCTCTTTGTAGTGTCTGGGACCATAATCGTAAGCATAAGTGACAACAAACGACTTGCCGGGATCGAGCATCCGGTCGGGTAAAAACATATAGTCGTGGTTTCCTGTGTACCACGGACTAGTGCATAGATCATGGATCTGAGAGGTGCGCACCCAGACATTCAGACGACCAAATTTGTAGTCACTCAACTGAACCGGTTTGTCGTCCAGGTTGGTGATCTCAATATAGGCCTCTGCATCTGAGGTCATTCGAACTTCGGTAATTACCAGCTTGGTATTTACCCCTTCGGGATAGTCGCACACCACTTGTGCATTGAGCATCCCGGCTAAAAAAAGTAATGAAAGGAAAAATCTACACTTCATAGTAAATAAAATTATTAGTGAGAATATTAGTAATTGTGTAATTTTTGAACAGCTAATATATATTTTTTTTAAAAAATCCCAAAGGAATAAGGTCATTTATTGACTTAATAATTATGTTAAATAAATAATATACTGTTAATCAAGATCTAAGACCGATAAATAATTTTGATTCAGCGGAAACGAATAGGACGATTTTGGACACAAACGGATACAATTAAAAATTGGAAATTAAAAATTAAAAATTAAGGATTTAAGACCGAAGACCGAAGACCGGAGACAGGGATGACGTTCAAGGCTTAAAATAGCTTAAATGTGACTTTAAATGGTTTGAATGTGGCTTAATGGCTTAAAATAGCTTAAATGTGACTTGAATGGTGCTTGTAAAGAACCTCCGGAGGAGGTTCCATATCTTTAGAAGAGATACCACCAACCAATCTAATCCTCTGGAGACCGAAGATCGAAGGCCGAAAAACCGATAAAAACTCCTTTTACCTTTTCCCTTTTCCCTTTTATTTATCGGGTCGGGAAACTGAAATATGACCGGAGAAGCCGTTTAATTTAGATGTGATGCATGAACTGAAAATTTAATCTGATAAAGTAAAAACCTTGAGTATTTAACTGGAATGTTTCTTCGTTGACCGCTACCGAATGGCTTTACTTGTACAGGATAATTTTCAGGAGGTTTTTGGGGCGGATCAATCCGATCAGCACCGCCAGAAGCATTGAGCCGGCAATTAGCAGCAGATAGCCTGCCAGCCAGTTTTCCAGTTGTCTGGATAGAATTGCCAACAGAATGGTGGCAGCAGTGAACCCGGCGATTTTAAGGGGATAGGCCAGGCCAGGTTTTAATTTAAAGATCCGGATCGCCAAAAACAGTTGCGTAATTCCCGTAAAGAGTTGGGTTGACAGGCTGGCATACGCCGAACCGTAAGCCTGGTACCGGGGAATCAGGATCAGGTTCAGGAGAATGTTGATCACCATTCCGGCAAAAGCCATCCGGTTGAGTTGTTTCAGGCTGCCATTGGCAGTCAGCAGGGTGCCAAAAATGTACGACGAGGCTATTCCGGTGAATCCTATCATCAGTACGCCAAGGATATCGGAAGAGTATGCTGTATTTGACCGGTATAGGGCAGACATAATCTCTCCGTCGTAAAAGACACTTGAGACAGCAATAATAATGGCGGGGATCAGGATCAGCGTGAAGGAGAGCCTGACCATCTCCCAAACCGGCTCTCTCTCTTTGATCATCTTCGAAAATATGGGGAGTAACAATCCGGCGATAAGAACGCCAAACATAGCGACCGCATCCAATAACCGGAAAGCCTGGGCATAGATCCCGGCCTGCTCTTTTCCCAGGCTGCCGGGGAGCATGCGCTCCAGCATGACCGAGTCGAGCCGGTTGTAGAGCGACATCAGTAAAATCAACAGGGCATAGGGGTATGATTTGCGCAGAAATACCAGAAAAAATTTCAGGTCGAAGCGAATGGTGATCCGTCCGCTCTTTTTCAGTACAATAAAAAAGGTTATGATGGTTGTCAGCAGGTAGGCGGCTGTTTGGGCATAGACAAACCAGGCAATCTCGAAAGGTTTCTCCGTAACGCCTGCGAATAGCAATACGCTGCAGATGATGATCATCAGGGTACGGTCCAACACAGATATCAGGCTGTCGGTGCGGAAAAGTTGCAGGGCGGTGATGTTAGAGCGGAGATAGAGGGTGAAGGAGATCAGAAACTGATTCATGATCAGGAAAATCAGCAGGTGAAACTGAATCTTATTGTAACCGATGATGGCTGCAACCATGAGGCTGAAGATCGCATAAACTATGGCCAGAACCAGTTTCAGTCCGACGATGTTGGAGAGATGTTTCGGAAGCAGGAAGTTGTATCGGGATATGTTGCGGTTGTTGTAGTTGGTAATGCCGATGTCCAGGAGGATGTTCAGGATCATGGAAAAATTAAAAAGGGCAAAATAGAGCCCGTAATCAGCATCACCGACCAGGTTCTGAACCGTGCGGTCTATCCCGAAAATCCAAAAGGGCTTAATCAGCAGGTTCAGAAAAAGGAGCAGAATCAGGTTGGTTATGAATTTCCGTTTCATCTCATTAAAATTGTTTGTTTTCAAAGGTATGAGATGGAACTCACATTCATTTTAATCGTTGTCGTTTGTGTCATAAATCGTCATGCTCGTTTCATAACTACTTAAAAAAGTAAATTAAAAGTTAGGAAAAGTGATGTTAATTGTTTATCTTCA
>CAZILU010000156.1:0-6835 GCA_964540165.1 uncultured Mariniphaga sp. | reverse complement strand
ACCGGACGATCCATAAAAAGATTGTTGTGATGTAGATGCCGGGTTGCCATTCAGCTGTGATTGGACGGTAATGGCTTAACGCCTCAGTTTTCGGGGTGCTCATCGCCGGCTCCGGTTGAAATGCTATACCGGTTATCTTTCGGGAAACTAAAATTTTTTCTAAATCAAAAATAAATAAAGACAAAAAACGGTTTATTTATGGATGAATGTTTATTTTTACCGCCCTGTTTTTAGGAAAATTTTGATTTTAAGGAGATGGAACAGTTAGAAATTGACCGGATGCTGGATGAAAAGGGATTCATTGACGAGCCGGTACTGGCAGGAATGGATCTGAAATCGGAGATCAATCGTCTTCGCAAGGAGAAGAATGCTGTTATTTTGAGTCACTACTATGTGGAAAGTGATCTGCAGGATATTGCCGATTATGTCGGCGACAGTCTGGGGCTGGCTCAGGAGGCTGCGCGGACCAATGCTGATATGATCGTGTTCGTTGGGGTTCACTTCATGGCCGAAACTGCAAAGATCATCAATCCCGATAAGCGGGTGATCCTGCCCGACCTGAAAGCGGGTTGCTCCTTAGCCGACTCGGCACCTGCCGATGCCTTTGCCGAATTCATCTCCCGGTATCCCGATCATAAAGTGATTACCTATGTCAATGCTACGGCTGCACTGAAGACCCTCTCTGACATTGTATGCACCTCCGCCAATGCGAAGAAGATCATAGAGAGTTTTCCGGAGGAGCAGAAGCTGATCTTTGGACCCGACAAGAATCTGGGGAACTACCTCAACAGTGTTACCGGCCGAAATATGGTGTTATGGGATGGTGCCTGTATGGTCCATGAGAAGTATTCGGTTGAGAAGATCATTGATCTGATGGATCAATATCCCGAAGCGGAGTTTATTGCGCATCCCGAGTGTGAAAAGCCGGTGTTGTTGCTGGCAAAACATATTGGCTCTACCAGCTCTCTGCTTAATCATGTGCAATCCAGTCCGGCACAAAAATTTATCGTGGCCACCGAAAGCGGCATTCTTCATCAGATGCGAAAGGCGTGTCCGGAGAAGATTTTTATTCCGGCACCATCGGTTGATTCTACCTGTGGTTGTAACGACTGTACCTATATGAAGCTGAATTCGCTGCAGAAACTGTATGTCTGTTTGAAGCATGAAAAACCCGAGATTTCTCTGCCCATGGATGTGATAGAGAAAGCCCGGGTACCGATCCGGCGGATGCTTGAAGTATCTGCCAGGTAGTTGGATTATTCCGGTAAATACCCCCGGATAATGCCTCGTTTTGAGTCTTTTACAAAGAGCAGTACCTCATCGCGTTCCTGTGATGCCGGCATTTCTGCCTCAATGATCTCCACGGCCTGTGATGTGTTTAATCCTTTTTGATAGATATACCGGTAGATATCCTGTATCTCACGGATTTTTTCATTGGAATAGTTCCTGCGACGCAATCCGATTGAATTGATCCCAACATACGAAAGGGGTTCCCTGCCTGCTTTGATGAAGGGCGGAACATCCTTGCGGACCAGTGAGCCGCCACCGATCATCACGTGTGATCCGATGTGACAGAACTGATGGATGCCGGTCATTCCCGAAATGATTGCCCAATCGTCAATGATTACCTCTCCGGCTAACTGGGTGTTATTACCCAAAATAACGAAGTTTCCTACTTTACAGTCGTGGGCAACATGTACATAAGCCATCAGGAGGTTGTTATTTCCTACCACCGTTTTACCTTTGGAGGATGTTCCGCGGTTAACGGTTACATATTCGCGGATTGTGTTGTTATCGCCAATCTCAACCGTTGTATATTCTCCTTTGAATTTCAGGTCCTGAGGGATTGCACCAATCACTGCTCCCGGAAAGATATTGCAGTTTTTTCCGATTCGTGTTCCTGAGAGAATGGTAACACCGGATCCGATTCGTGTCCCCTCACCGATAATTACATCGCTGTCGATAGATACAAAAGGTTCTATGACAACATTGTCGGCAACTTTTGCGTCGGGATGGACATATGCAAGTGGCTGTTTCATCTTAATTTTAATTTTAAACGTTTTTTTGAAGCATAGCTTCCGGGCTATCATCTCTGTATTTTTCGGAAGCGTTTGATTTTTCTATTTTGAATTATTTTCTGCCTGTGGAACAATCTGGGCCATAAATTCTCCCTCTGCAACAATTTTACTGCCTACGTAAGTCAATCCTTTCATGGTGGCAATTCCTCTTCGGACCGGCGAACGTAATGTTATCTTAAAGATCAGCGTATCACCGGGAACTACTTTTTTTCTGAATTTCACATTATCAACGCGAATGAAGTAGGTGGAGTATTTCTCCTTCAGCTTACACAGAACCAGCAATCCTCCGGTTTGTGCCATGGCTTCTATGAGCAGTACCCCCGGCATAACCGGCTCGTCGGGGAAGTGACCCTGAAAGAAAGGTTCATTCTGTGTGACATTCTTAATGCCCACGACCTCATTGTCGGTCATCGAAATAATTTTATCAACCAGCAGAAATGGATAGCGGTGAGGCAGGTACTCCTTGATCTGTGTTGTGTCGAGTATCGGTACAGCATCCGGATCGTATTCAGGGGTAGTGGTTTGTGCGTTTTTCCAGGCTTCTTTCAGTGCCTGGGCAAAGATGGTGTTCGGCCTGTGGCCCGGTTTGGAAGCAATGACTCTTCCTTTTATTTTTTTGCCGCACAGAACCAGGTCACCAATCACGTCTAACAGTTTGTGGCGGGCACATTCGTTATCGTAATAGAGATCGAGGTTGTTCAGAATCCCCTGTGATCTAACCTCCACGTGGTCGTGGTGGAAGAGATCAGCCAAACGGTCTAACTCCTCCTGCTTGATCTCCTTATCAATGATAACGATGGCATTGTTCAGGTCACCCCCTTTGATCAGGTTGTTGTTTAGCAGGAACTCCAGTTCGTGCAAAAAGACAAAGGTCCGGCAGTTGGCAATTTCTGTTTTAAAATTTTGGATGGAGTCGAGGGTTGCAAACTGGTTGTTCAGTACCCTCGATTTGAACGATATCATGACATTCAGCCGGTAGTCGTCGTCGGGAAGGGCTATCATGTGGGCCCCCGACACATCATCGAAGATTTCAATTTTCTCCTTGATTTCGAAATACTCCCGTTCGGCATCCTGTTCAACAACACCTGCTTTTTGAATGGCTTCCACAAAAAAGCGGGAGCTGCCATCCATGATGGGAGCCTCTTCGTTATCTACTTCGATCAGGACATTGTCTAAGTCCATGCCGGTAAGCGCTGCCAAGGCATGCTCAATGGTGCCGATCCGGGCACCCTCCTTTTCTAACAACGTGCCCCGGGAGGTGTCGATCACCAGATCAACATCGGCTTCAATGATGGGCTTTCCCGGCAGGTCTACCCGCTGAAATTTGAACCCGTGATTTTCGGGAGCGGGTAGAAAGCGCATAACGACATCCACGCCGGTGTGGAGCCCTTTACCTTCAATGATAAACGATGAAGCTAATGTTTTTTGTTTTACTTCCATACTTTTTACTTTGGATCTTCAGAACAAGCCCGCTTAATAGATGAAACATCCTTTTGAAGTTGAATAACTTCTTCGCGAAGCTTGGGGAGGTTTTTAATTATTGTGATGGTTTTTACAGCCTCTTTGTAGGGAACAGCCGGCGATGAGAAATAGATCTGGTTGTCTTTGATCGACTTGGTAACGCCCGACTGTGCACCGATCTGTACATTATCGCCAATGGTGAGATGCCCGGCCAGTCCGACTTGTCCGCCAAACCGGCAGTTTTTACCAACCTTGGTCGTTCCGGCTAAACCGGTCTGCCCGGCGATAACCGTGTTCTCACCAATCTCGCAGTTGTGGGCAATCTGTACCAGATTGTCAATCTTGGCGCCCTTGCGGATGATGGTTGAGCCCATGGTACTACAGTCAATGGCTGTGTTGGCCCCAATCTCTACATCATCTTCCAAAATTACATTGCCTATCTGTGGTATCTTTTTATAGGTGTTATCTGGTTGCAGGGCAAATCCAAATCCATCGGAGCCAATAACCGCTCCTGCATGCACAATGCAACGATTGCCAATAACACAATCGTCGTATATCTTGACACCGGCATAGAGAATGGCATTTTCTCCAATCGTAACATTATCCCCGATAAATACCTGGGGGAAAATTTTAGTCCCGTTGCCAATTATGCTGTTCCGTCCGATTGAGGTAAAAGCTCCTACATATAGGTCACTTCCCAGCGTTGCCGATTCATCGATCGAGCTGGGATTTTCAATTCCCTTACGGGAATCTTTTTTTGCCTGAACATAAAGGTCCAGCAGGGAACCAAATGCCTGGTAAGCATCATCAACGGTTATTAAAACGGTCTGAACGTCAGATCTGATTTCAAATTGACGGTTAATTAATACGATCGATGCCTGAGTAGTATAGAGGTAATTTTCGTATTTTGGGTTGGCTAAAAATGCAAGTGTACCTGGCATTCCCTCTTCTATTTTGGATATCCCGGATACTTTTACATCCTGATTGCCAATTACTTCTCCATTAAGAAATGAAGCAATCTCTTTTGCACTAAATTCCATTCATTCATAATTTTTGCGATGCAAATATAGTTTTAAACTATTTAAAGTCCAATTCTTTTGGATAACATACAAAATATTTGCGAACGGTTTTGGTCAAAGCCGTCAGATTTATGTCCGAAGCTTTCCCGATATCCTGCAGTTTTCCGTTTTTCAAAAGAATTTTAATATTCTCAGTATGACTGTCGTAAGCACTGTTGGTGATCTCTCCGTCTATCAGAAACCAGGGCGACAGAGATTCATCGTGTGTAATGTCATCGGTAATCTTTAAAAGTATTTTCGTTCTCCACTTCGGGGTTGCCGGCTTGTTTTTTAGTTTGATCCGGAAGAGCTTCCGGTTGATGAGTTGCCGGGCCAGCGTTGAGAGCACCGGATCGGGGTGCGATTGCCACTCCTTTACGGAGGTGAAGATGTCGTTATCATCCAGCATCGCATACCAGTTAAGAACCGTCTGTCCGTCAATGATCCGGTTACGCCTGAAATCATCCTCCGTAAACCGGTTACTCATGAAAACTTTCAACCCGGAGGTCAGGAATATGGGAATTCCCTGCAGCAAAACCTCTTTGGCTCTCTTCAACATTTGTATCAACAGGAATTCGGCTGAAACCACCGTTTTATGAAAGTATACCTGCCAGTACATCAGGCGCCGGGCAATCAGAAATTTCTCGATCGAGTAGATTCCCTTGTAATCAACGGCTAACTGATCGTCTCTGACGGTTAACATTTTAATAATACGGTCAATGCCAACAATCCCTTCGGCTACGCCGGTAAAAAAACTGTCGCGACTCAGGTAATCGAGCCTGTCCATGTCTAACTGACTGGCAACCAGTTGATGTAAAAATTGTTTTTTGTATTGGTTTTTGAATATTGCAATGGCCATGTCAAGTTTTCCGTCGAAACTCCGGTTCAGCTCTTCCATCATGAGTGCCGAGATCTTCTCATGAGAGATGTCTACCAGGGTGTTTTCCAAAACGTGAGAGAAGGGTGCGTGCCCGATGTCGTGCAGCAAGATGGCCAGGGTCGCTCCATCGGCTTCCTCCGCTGTGATCTCATGCCCTTTCAGTTTTAATACGGAAATTGCCTGTCGCATCAGATGGGAGGCTCCCAAAACGTGCTCAAACCGGGTGTGGTTGGCACCCGGATAGACTAAATATGACAAACCTAACTGCTTGATGCGGCGCAATCGTTGCAGAAAGGGGTGTTCCAAAAGATCAAATACCAGCTCCGACTGCAGGGAGATGAAGCCAAAGACCGGATCGTTAATGATCTTCTTTTTATTTATCAGGTATTCTGTCACAGTGGCTTTATTAATTCAGGCGCTAAAAGTACAAAAGTATAATTAATTCGATTTTAGGCATTTATCTGTTAATTAATTTTTGTTATTTCCGAAGAATTTACTAATTTTGCAACGATTTTTTTTTAAACCTGAAATAGGGGACCAGAGGTTCCCTATTTTGTTACCGAGAGAATGGTTGATAAAGGATTGATAGAGAGTTTGGTAAAGGAACAATTAGCCGAGGGGATGTTTCTGGTGGCGGTGACTGTAAGCACAGCCAACGCGATTCATGTATCGGTCGATAGTGTTGATGGAATTACGATAGACCAGTGCGTTGAGATTAGCCGATATCTTGAACAGAATCTGGACCGGGAGCGGGAGGATTTTGAGCTGGAGGTCTCTTCGCCGGGATTATCAGAACCGTTCAGGGTATGGGAACAGTACCTGAAGAACCGGGGCCGGCAGGTGGAGATTGTTACGACGGGCGGAGAGAAATTTACCGGCTTATTAAAAGCGGTGACCCGGGAAAACCTGGTCATTGAAACCTCCGTAAAAGAGAAAGTGGAAGGAAAAAAGAGGAAGGAACTGGTCATCAGAGAACGGCCGATGACCTATGATGATATTGTAAGTGCAAAAGTTGTTGTTTTATTTAAATAAAAATAGTAGTGATGGAAAATATTAACCTTATCGATACTTTTGCTGAATTCAAAGATTTGAAAAACATTGACCGCGTGACCATGATGAGCGTTCTGGAGGATGTTTTTCGAAGTGTCCTGATCAGGCAATATGGCACCGATGAAAATTTCGATGTGATTATCAATATCGACAAGGGAGATTTTGAGATCTGGAGAAACCGTGAGGTGGTTGAAGATGACCAATTGGAGGATCCGAATTTACAAATCACTCTGTCAGAAGCCCGGAAGATTGACAGCGATTATGAGGTGGGTGAAGAGGTTACCGATGAGGTTAAGCTGATCGATTTC
>CAZILU010000155.1:5414-6875 GCA_964540165.1 uncultured Mariniphaga sp. | reverse complement strand
TCCCATTTTTTTTGAAAAAATAAACCAACTAATACCAAAAAGCTGAAAATCAAATATCCAAATTTCAATTACCGGCGTTAACATTAACATCACAAAAGAGTCAAACCGCCCCTTTCCCCTGTTTTCAAACCATTCAGACCGCTTTCCATCGCTAATGCGAAGCAAAATCTTCCTGGCGGTATTGAATAATCACAACACATTATACGACCTCTGCGATCAACTTTTAATATTCCATATAATACGGGTTAGTATTAATGACAACAATTCAAACCCTCTTTTAGATCAACTTTACTTAAAATCAATCTGTTTTTTGAGAGCATAAACGATCAAAATTAAAAATTAAAGATCATTTTTGTATCCATTTTCAACGATAATCACAAAAAACAGAATTATATGCCAAAAAGGGAAGATTTACACAAAATTCTGATCATCGGATCGGGCCCCATTGTCATCGGACAGGCGTGCGAGTTTGACTATTCAGGAACCCAGGCCTGCAAAGCGCTTCGATCACTGGGAGATGGCAGACTACACCTACATTGAGCCGCTAAATGTTTACGCACTCACCGAGATCATCAAAAAGGAGCGTCCGGATGCCCTGCTTCCCAATCTGGGAGGCCAAACGGCCCTCAATCTCTCCCTTCAACTGGCAAAAAGCGGTGTTTTGGATGCTTACCACGTCGAGGTAATCGGTGTCAATCTGGAGGCGATCGAAAAAGGTGAAGACCGGACAGAATTTAAAAATTCAATGACCCGATTGGGCATTGACATGCCTCGCAGCACGGCGGTCAACACCGTAGAAGATGCCGAATCGGTTGCTGAAGAGCTTGGATATCCTGTGGTGATTCGCCCGGCTTATACCATGGGTGGCACGGGTGGCGGACTGGTCTATAATGTGGAAGAGCTTCGCACCATAGCAGCCCGGGGCATTGCAGCCAGCATGGTTGGCCAGATTCTGGTAGAAGAGTCGGTATTGGGATGGGAAGAGCTGGAACTGGAAGTGGTGCGCGATGCAAAAAACCAGATGATCACTGTCTGCTTCATCGAAAATGTCGATGCCATTGGTGTTCACACCGGTGACTCGTTCTGTACAGCCCCTATGCTGACCATTTCTGAAGCACTGCAACAACGATTGCAAAAGTATTCATATCGTATCGTAGAAGATATTGGAGTGATTGGAGGAACCAACGTTCAATTCGCACACGATCCGGATACCGGTCGTGTGGTGGTTATTGAAATTAATCCACGCACCTCCCGTTCATCGGCACTGGCATCCAAAGCAACGGGATTCCCGATTGCGTTGATTTCAGCGCTGTTAGCCGGCGGATTAACCTTGGATGAAATTCCTTACTGGCGCAAAGGAACCCTGGAAAAATACACGCCGTGGGGTGATTATGTTGTCGTTAAATTTGCCAAATGGGCCTTTGAAAAATTTGACGGCCTGGAAGATAAGCTCGGAACCCA
>CAZILU010000155.1:0-5404 GCA_964540165.1 uncultured Mariniphaga sp. | reverse complement strand
GCTGTTGGCGAGGTAATGAGTATCGGGAAAAACTATAAGGAGGCTTTCCAAAAAGCGATCCGCTCGCTCGAAACCGGCCGTTATGGGTTGGGATTTGCCAAAGATTATCATGAAAAATCACTGGAAGAGCTGCTTGTTCTGCTAAAAAATCCTTCCAGCGAACGTCAATACATCATGTATGAAGCCCTTCGGAAAGGGGCCAGTGTTGAACTTCTTCATGAAAAAACCTATATCAAAGCGTGGTTCATTGAGCAGTTAAAAGAGCTGGTCGAACGGGAAGAGGAGATCCTCTCCTATAAAGGAAAACAGCTGCCTGACCAACTATTTATAAAAGCAAAAAAAGAGGGATTTGCCGACAAATATCTGGCAAAACTGCTGGGTTTGAGTGAAAACCAAATCTGCTCACGAAGAATATCGCTTGGATTAGAGGAGTCGTGGGAACCGGTTCCTGTCAGTGGCGCCGATGCCGCTTACTATTTCTCAACCTATAACGCACCAGACAACAATAGGGTTAATGACAACAAAAAGATTATGGTGCTGGGAGGAGGCCCTAACCGAATCGGACAGGGAATCGAGTTTGATTACTGCTGTGTGCATGCGGCATTTGCCATTCGTGACGCCGGATATAGTTCGATCATGGTAAACTGTAATCCCGAAACGGTATCCACCGACTATGACACCTCCGACAAGCTCTACTTCGAACCCCTCACCGTTGAAGATGTTTTAAGCATCTATAAAAAAGAGAAACCCGATGGTGTGGTCGTTCAGTTCGGAGGTCAGACTCCCCTGAATATTGCCGGCGAACTGCAGGCTAACGGAGTGAAAATCATTGGTACCAGTCCGGAAACCATTGACCTGGCCGAAGATCGCGACCTCTTCCGAAAAATCATGAAGAAACTGGGTATCCCGCAGCCCGACTCAGGCATGGCCAGCACCATGGAGGAAGCGCTGGAAATAGCCGCGCGCATTGGTTATCCCCTAATGGTAAGACCATCATACGTGTTGGGAGGCAGGGGAATGAAAATCGTCCTCGATGAAGATATGTTGCGTCAATACGTTAAAGCAGCAGTCGATGTAACACCCGACCGTCCGCTTCTAATCGACAAATTTCTTGAAGATGCCATTGAAGCTGAAGCCGATGCCATTGCCGATGGTCATGATGCCTTTGTCCCTGCAGTTATGCAACACATTGAATATGCAGGAATTCACTCAGGTGACTCAGCCTGTGTGATCCCGCCGGTTATTATTAACGATGAGTTGCTGAAAACCATCGAAGAGTACACCCGGCGCATTGCCATCGAAATGAAGGTAGTAGGATTAATGAACATTCAGTATGCTATATATAAGGATGTGGTATACATCCTGGAAGCAAATCCCAGGGCATCGCGAACAGTGCCGCTGGTATCCAAAATCTGTAACATCCCCATGGCAACCATTGCTACCGAAATCATGCTGGGGAAAAAACTCTCCGACTTTAAACTGGAACGGAAAAAGATAAAACATTACGGGGTCAAAGAGGCCATCTTCCCTTTCAATATGTTTCCGGTCGTTGATCCGGTGCTGGGACCGGAGATGAGATCAACGGGTGAAGTGTTGGGCATGGCCGACTCCTTCGGCATGGCCTTTTTCAAATCGCAGGAGGCAACCAAAACACCGTTGCCGCTGAACGGAACAGTCCTGATCACCATTGGAGACAGAGATAAGGATAAGATCGTTGAAACGGCAAGGAATTTCAAAACGATGGGTTTTGACATTATGGCTACCGGAGGAACAAAAGCTTTCTTGGAAGCGCATGGTATCAGCTCCAGGTTTATCAATAAAATATACG
Source organism: uncultured Mariniphaga sp. (assembly GCA_964540165.1). Classification (GTDB taxonomy): domain Bacteria; phylum Bacteroidota; class Bacteroidia; order Bacteroidales; family Prolixibacteraceae; genus Mariniphaga. The sequence continues at coordinate 3,576 of CAZILU010000155.1, read as the reverse complement.
AAAACCGGCCCAACATTACCGATGCGCTGGTCAACGGTGAAATCGATCTGGTGATCAATACACCCGCCGGAAAGTTAAGCGAATACGATGACTCATACATCCGCAAAACAGCCATCAAATATAATGTTCCCTATATCACCACAACAGCGGCAGCTTTTGCCGCAACACAGGGAATCAAGGAACGGCGAAACGGAGCTTACCTGGTGAAATCCCTGCAACAGTATCACCGGGAGATCGAATAAACAGGAAGAGAACTTCATCTCCGTAAAACGAATACGCTGCGTGTGGTAACATCAAAAACGACGGCGTATTTACCGCTTTTCTATAAGATATTTCCAAAACCTCCGGGGCATGTGCTGACGCTGCAACCGGAGGTTTTTTCGTTCCTTAATGCTAATCTCCTGAAAATAGGATTTCCATAAGGTCTGGTACACCAGGTCACTCTCCTCCAGCAGGTCCTGATTGATTTGTCCTGTGTTGCGGTTGATCTCGGAACGGGTAAGCACCACTTCATCGATCTGCTTCTTGTTGTACAAGGCCCCGTAATTGCGCTTCAAATCGTAAAGCAACCACTGTTGATCGGCAAAACGGCTCCGAAAATGGCCCAGCACCAGCGGCAAAACATCGTAAAGCGGCTCAATGCCGCAAAAGTACAACCCCTCCTTCGTCTGCTGAAACCGCACGAACTGCATCATCCGACACGCCTCCCTTTTCACCTTGCGTGCCTGCTGAACCAGCTCCAATACATCGGGATCTCCCAAATCGGTAACAATACAGCCTCCCTCCTCAAACAACCGCTGCACAAACCGGAGGATTTTCATTTCTATGCCCGCTTCTTCAGACAAAAAGGCATAATAGAGCAGCTGTTTGTCCCTGCCCGGCAGTCGTTGCTGAATCCCTCTCCATACTCTGCCGGCCTGTGTCGCATCTGATGTTATCTTCACCGATTCGGCAAACAGATCTTCGGTCTGTACCCCCTCCTTCAAAATATGCGAAGGAGTGGATCTCCGGGAATAGCAGACAAAAACAGAGGTTAACAGCCCTTCAAACGATCCGTCGTAGGAATATATGATCATTGCTATCTTTTTCAGGAGTTAAAAATAGCACTGTTCAGGATATGAGGTAATGCCATTTTTTTAATTCATTTTTTATATGTCTCAAAAACATGATATAACAGTTTGATTTTCTATTATAAAGTTAAAATATCATTCTAATAGTTACACCATTGCATAGGTATTTTAACAATAAAAATGCACCATTGCATAGGTAATTTTTTAGCATCTAGGCCTCATTGTGTAGGCAACCATGATTAAAATTGCAAGATCTCTATTGCATCAGATGGAACTTCCAGAATTTTAATCATCCTCGTTTGTGGCATCAATCGTCCGGGTTGTTTGAATTTTTGCATATGGACTTTAACCGGTGTACGAAAAACTACCCGCCCGGTACTTCCATCAAAAACTCTTGAAAGTTTTCAGGGGTAATCACTTTAAACTCATGGTTGGGATAAGCATTGGAAAAAGTTTTGGATAATCGTACATTTTTCTGTGGATTCCATTTAAATTCAAATGCACGCAATTTATTTTCCCATACTTCAATATAATCGACTTCCTGTTGCTGGGTGGTTCTCCAGAACCATGACCTGACTTCCAGCTCACTGTTTCCTAAGTGCTTTAAACGTTCACTGACAAGAAAATTTTCCCACAAAGCACCTTTGTCTGTTCTCATGGCCAAAGGAGAAAAATGACCTATTACAGCATTCCGTATTCCATTATCGTGAAAATAAATTTTGCGACCCTTTTTAATTTCATTTCTCACATTCCGACTGAAAGCCCATAACCTAAAAATAACACCGGTCTTTTCCAGTAAATCAATATACTTCTCAATGGTTTCCTTATCGGAATTGAGCAACTGCGCCAGTTCATTGTATGATACTTCGTTTCCGATTTGTAAAGCGAGAGCGGATAGTATTTTCTCAAGTAAAACAGGCTTCTTAATCGTCTCCAGGGTTAATAAATCTTTGTACAGGAAACTTGAGGCAAGCAATTTTAACAATTTCTTCTCCTGACCCATATTGATTGCAATATCGGGATAGTACCCATAAATCAACCGGTGTTCCAATAATCTTTTTTCTGTAAGGAATCCGTGATAGTCAGCCATTTCACCAAATGACAAGGGGTAAAGTGTAAACTCAAACTTTCGACCGGTAAGCGGTTCATTGATCTTATTAGCCAGATCGAATGAAGAAGATCCGGTGGCAATAAGCTGAACATTCTTGAAATTATCGTGGATTATTTTTAATACCAGTCCTGTTTCGGGAATTCGTTGGGCTTCATCCAGTAATACAATTTTGGAACTTCCAATGATTGGAATCAATTGGATGGCGTTCAGGTTTGTTAACATTTCCCGCGTATCGGCATCGTCTCCGTTCAAAAAAAGTGTTACTTCCCTGAATGGCTCCAGGATTTGCTCCATCAAAGTTGTTTTCCCTGTTTGACGAGCTCCGTAAAGAATAATTGTTTTTCCCCGGAACAGGTATTTTTCGATCCCTTTTTTAAGATGTCTTTGAATCATAATAATATTTTTTTCGATCGTAACCGAACAAAATTATACTATTTTTCGATTTAAACCGAATTATATTATATTTGTTTTGCCTTTTTTACTACAGAAATCTATATACGGTTTAAAAAACCATGCAGTTTTTACCCGGCCAACAGCAGCCAGGAAGAAGCGGAGGGATCTTTGAAATTACCTCGCTGGCGAAAGAAAGCGGATTAAGCAGGCCTACAGGAATGTCACACCTTGAAGCTCTTACCGTTGCACATGCCGTTTCATTCGTACTGTCATTTTTGGAATATCACAGTGTGGCAATAACACCCTGCCTATTTCTCATCTCATAATCACTCAAAGTATCTGACCATCCGCCAATAATCGTTTTCTTAATCCTTCATAAGATACATCCTGCACCTCAACTCCCTCATCAATGGCCATTGCCGCCGCGGTTCCGGCACTCTGCCCCAGGATCATAAAAACAGGTTCCATCCGGATAGAACCATAGGCAGCATGTGAAGAGGAAAGGCAGACCGGCACCAGGAGATTTTTGCACTCATCCTTCCCTGGAACGATTTAGCGATAAGATACCGGATAGGGTTTGGGACAACGATGACCAAAACCACCTTCATTTCGCACGACTTTGTTTCCATCTTTTTCAACGACCACCCGTTGACAAAAATGAGAGTCCATGGGGTATGATACCAGCCCAATGCCATCATCGGCTGATATTTTTGATTCACAATTCGCCTGGGTCATCACGTAATCGGTTGAGAAACTCCCGGCATTGTTACTGTCTCCCTTTCGCAATTGAACCGGACCATCGGTCATAGGCTTAACCGTGTAATTTAGTACCCACCGAATACCCGGATCAAAATTCAAAAAACGACTCAGCTAAGAAAAAGCGAAAAACCTCTTTGTCACCCTCAACCATCCGGCTGAAGATGAACTGCTCTCCATCATCTCTTTGATAATTAGTCATTGGTTTAATCCCTGCTTTCTGATTTTCTGTCCAAAGTTAGAATA
>CAZILU010000154.1:0-6895 GCA_964540165.1 uncultured Mariniphaga sp. | reverse complement strand
AAACTTAACTCATGCACACCTCCTTCGTAGTCTTCATCAGGTTCCCCGATAAATCACTCCCCAAATAGGCAAACGAAAATGAGATCGATACCTCCTGGGTCTGATCGGTGGGATTAATTACCTCCAAAGATGCAATGCCCGTCGATTCATCAATAAAAACAGCCGTGGGTAGCAGTGAAACCTGTCCGGATAAGTGCATCCAACAGGCAAAGGAAATAACGCTACAAATCCAAAATCGTTTCATCTGGTTTTTTTATTCGTAATCGTCAAAAGTCGGGAAGAGTGCCCGGCACATCAGATCCTGCCGGGACCATTCATGTCAGGTACACCCTTCCCTCAATTCCTAATTGTACTTTACCTCAAAAACAACCTCTCCCGTGTATGAACCCGTTGGCTGACTACTTAATTTCATCGGGGAACCAAATACTGATCCTCCAAGAACTCCTCCTATAAATAGGAAATAGTCTCCTTCCTCGTTTGCTGAAATTTGAACATTATTTCCAGCAACACCTTCATTAGTTAATTGAGAACCCTCCATTTGGTTATTATCAGTATTTCCAAAAACATGGATATGATAATATAGTTGTTCGTATGTATCGGTTTCTAGAACAACTCCTGCAGGATAATTAATTAACAATTCAGCATTATTGGCTGAATGAATGGCCAATTTCCCAACATTAGCGGCATTCCCCACAAAAGCAGAGGCAGAGCCATCGGGAGATAAGCGAACCACATCAGGGGTCGTAGCGGAGATATTTCCAAAACTGACATCGGCCTCCTTTGTGATGGTTAGTCCGGACAAAACGGTAGCTGATGCGGTTATAGTAGCACTCTCATTCGTGGTTTGGGCCACCAGGTTTCCTGGTATAACCACAGCGATAAAAAAATAGATTAGCGATTTTAATATGTCTTTCATCTCATTTTTAATTTTTAATTTTTAATTCCTCATTTTTAATTTTTAATTGTATCCGTTTGTGTCATAAAACGTCATGCTCGTTTCACCATGAAAAATTAACTGATTATTTGGTGTCCGTCGTTAAAGGCAAGAACCTGAATCAGGGAGGCCTTATGATTGGCTCGCTGTTGCCCGATATTCTCCACCACCGGAAACTCATGCCCTCCGAAGATGATTGCCGGCCGTGAAGAAACCGGTATGCTGCGATTGAAGTTTGATTCATTGAAGGGTTGATTTAAGTTTATATAGCATTGGTTTTTAATTTTTTATGGAAGAACGATTGTCACCTCTCCGGAGCCTCCTTTTGTCAGCCCGATCCACGCTTTATACCGTTTTGCATTCATATGGCGGTGTGCGGCTGCATCCAGAACGAACGAACAACCTTCGGCCGTAAGGGGAGTCGCCCGGGTGGCATTAAAATTTCCTTCATTGATAACGTAACCGTAATTCTCACCGGTAAACTCCCGAAACGACAGAATAAGCTCCATGTTCTCATCTCCAATAAGTTCCAGCCACCACACTTCAGCGGAAGGAGCTTCATCCAATACACCAGGAACACGATGGTCACTTTGGATAAAAGAGACCGGCAAGATCCGAACCTCTAAACCGGGCATCAGTTCAATCCCGATCTTCACCACTTGTGCCTGGCTCAGATTGCCAACAACTCCGAAAATCACCGGTAATCCAATGATTAAAGCTTTCAACAACCATCGTTTTCTTTTCATGATGCCTCTGTCTATACGTTGATATAAAATTTGTTCTATTGATAATCCACAGGTAGTAATGCGATGTTTACGACAATCTCACCTTCATAAACGCCGGCAGGCATGTCACGTTGCATCGATGCCGGCTGCACCGTTCCATACAAAAAAAGATAGACTCTGGCGTAAGTGGGCCGGTACCCGGAATAAGCAGGAACCGGTGGTGGCAGGGGTGGTCCGCTTAACCGCTGTTTCACCGGGAAGGTAACCGAGCAAATGCCGGCTGGCACCTCTCTGGCGCCGGCTCTTGCTTCGGACAGGTCCATGTGGGTGGGACTGAATCCCCCATTGGCGTAAGCAAATCGCAGCTCAAACGGGAGGGTCGGCAAAACGTCCTGCTCTCGTGAAGCTTCACGAACCATGGTCAGTTCAGCGGGTGCATCCATCCAAACCGTCAGGTCACCAAACTCCGGGGCATCCACAGCCATTACGACACAACCATCCTCCCCACCATCGTGCCATCCAACCAACGGGTAATTATCACCCGCTCTGTTCATCAACCTAAAATCGAGCACCCCCGGAGTGCAAAGCGTTATAGAGACCTTCCCGTCACCCTTAATGATAAAATCGACCGGCTGACCCTGCAGTTCCGTACCTGGAAATAGCATAAGAAAAAAGAAAAAAGAGAGCATGCCTGAAAATATCAAGGGTAGAGACCGACGTAAAAACCACACGCCAAAATGATGCCTTCCAACAGCGCAGCGGATAAGGACTCTGTTGCTAAAGTCAGGATGCCCTAAAGCAAGGGTGCAGATTATAGTATACATGATACGTTCATTCATCTATATAAAAGGTAAAAGGTAAAAGGCAAAAGTTGTTCATAGTAGCCTAATATTTAAATATTTCCCCCAGTCTCCGGTCTTTCATTTTTAATTTTTAATTTTTAATTGTATTCGTTTCATCATAAATAGTCAATTTCAAATGTAAACAGTCCGTTATACCGTCCCGGATAAGCCTTCTCCAGGTCTACCATTCCGCCAATCCACAGGTAGTAAAATCCATCCCGGTTGAATGTGATCACCAGCTCATCGGAACTAATCACGAGTGATGCATGCTGAATCTGAACCGGAGAAATCGCTGTTTCGCAAACCATGCGGACGATGCCGTTTCCTGAATCCGCTTTGAACTCCGTTATGCGCTGGTAACTGATCCGGGCTTTACTGCCGGCCGTACCACGGATTACCACCATACCGGCATCGGGACTTTCTGTGGGTGAGATGTAATACTTCAGATCACCACCCGATGCCCGTTTCAACGAAATATTTCGAAGCGTAAAGAGCTCGACGGGAGCCGGGTGAAGAACCGTAGCCGACACCTGCAACGCAACCGTTTTCTTTTGTGGAACCTGACTGGAAGCAGAAAAAAAGAAAAGAGGAAATATCCACCATCCTGACATCCGCAGCCACCGCAATCCTCTTTCAAGGCTTGCAGTCAAAACAGATACCGTTGATTGCAACTTTTTCATCGGCACCGGCAACCGGTATGTTGATCTATCTCTCATTCAACACCTCCATGCGCATGAAATCCCTGTATAACCAAACCACGAAAGTTACAGCCTCATTACTCCAATCGTCCCATGTAACGTTTCTCCCATTCCCTCTTTTCCTGATTCTTTTTATCTGACTCATGATATTCGACAATTAGTCTGGTTGAATTATCTGCTTTTGCCTGAAAGAGAGCCGGCCCTGACTGCCATTTTAGTCATTATATGAGCTCCACTGATAAGCCTGAAAAAGTAGATCCCCGCCCCCGCCATTGTCGGCTTCCATTCGATTTCATGAAATCCTCCGCAGCAGATCTCATGCAGCGGCGTATCGACCAACGTGCCATCGGCACGCAACACCTCTAACGTCACCAAAGCCGCTTCAGGCAAGGAAAACATCAGGGTGATCTTTTCATCGAACGGATTGGGGAAAGACCGGTCAAAAGTGATTACCGAATCGCGAAACTGCGGCTTACCATCCCGATCGCTGTGGTCAACTAAAATGGCAAACCGGTTTCCGCCAGTACTCTTTACAGACAAACGAACCTGATGCGTATGCATGGGCAGTGCGGGCAGCGTAAGCGGCTCAAGCGGATTCCTGGGAAAAAAGGAGATATCATGCTGCTTTAACCGGTAATTAGGCTGATCCAACATAGAAACCGCCGTTTTTTCCTGATAGTCTAACAAGACCAGATTAAGATCAGCGGGCCAATTCTCAGGCACTTTCCAACACAGGTTAATCTCTGCAGCCAGATCCGCGCCATCCATTCGATTTTCGATGAAAAGAGGAATAAATGCCTGCGGATCACGAACCGGAAAATTGTTTATGGTTAGCAGGTATCCGGCTCCTTCACCACCGGCTGTACCAACCAGGAGCTGCTGCCCATGCGGTGGCTCCAAAGCGTAGGCATCGAACGGATCGTGTCCTTTTTTTCCTGCGGAACTCCAGGTAATAAAAATCCTGCTCTCCCGGTTGTTGCACTTTACCCAAACCGGCAGAACTACAGATTCTTCTGTTCCTCCGTTTTTCGGAGTTACCGGTGAAACAGAAGACTTGGCCCGGTTGCTGCAACGAAGAAGCGGAGGACCGGTGGCATGGATCCAGAAAGATTGAAACGGGGGGATGGCTCCATCGGACAGGGAGGTATGACCTGCGATACCATTCCATACCTGGTAAGCGCCTTGCCCCTCACTGGCATCCGGATCCCACATATATAATGTTTTATCGATGTTCTTCCGTTCCCACCCCTCATCGTTGAACCAATAGAGTGTGCCGGGGGTGGGATTCCCCACCAAGTTCCATCCGGCATCGAGCGGATTGTGTTCCACCGAGCGGTCACCCTGGTGGAACGGATCTCCGGCATCACCATCGCGGGCGGTGTATGAGAGCTCTGAAAAGGTAAAAACGCCGGTGGGTGAAACCGGCTCATGGCCAGTCACCGAAAGGGTGCAGGGAAGCATATCGCCATAACGCTTTCCCGAAAGATTGCCATCGGATGTTAAACGCTCCGCCCCATCAAAAAGATAGAAAAAATGCCCCCTGCCCGGAGGGATAACCTCGGAACTGTCGACTGGACTTACCCACCCCTGAAGGGTTGTTCCGCCGTGCGACTCATCCCACCAATACAAATTGGGAGCCAGCCGGGGAAAATCAGATCCGGAAAAACCCTGCGTTACTAACGGGGGCCGAAACATCGCACCGTAAGTGGTTGCTACCGGCGAGGCAACCGTTCGCCAACCCCGGGATCCATCCAATACGGCCCGAACATCCAACAGAGGGGCGCTCAGACTGTGATTCTGATACAGAGAACCAGCCTCCAGTAAGATCTTTGCTCCCGGCTCCGTTATTACCGTGGCCCCCGGCTCAAGCTTTAAACAGCCTCCCCGACGCAAAGTCAGTGCAGAACCGCGCTCCAGAAACAAAACGCCCGTTTCTGCAATAACAACCTGCCCGTCATCGCTCCTCAATTGCGGGAAACGACAACATCCCGCCGAAATCAAAATATATTCCGAGCCGTTGGGAACCCCTGCCGGATCCCAATTGGCTGAATCCCTCCATTCAGAGGAACGACATCCATGCCAGACAATGGTTCCCGAATGATCCGTTTCAACCGAAAGGGAAACTGCCGGCATCAACGCCATTAAATCAAGAGAAAAGGAAAAAATCAAAACATAGAGGCTAAGCCTTCGTCTTTTTCTATGAAATAGATTGAGCTTCATTGTGTGTTATTTGACAAATGCCGTCAAAAACAGACAGCATCACGGGTTAACATTTAAAACATAAATAAATACACTGTTTGGGTCGAAGGCACAATGTAGCTATTTTTCAGAAGATTCCAAATTTTTTTAAAAAAAAACAGCCCGATGATCCTGTTTTTCTTCTGAAAACCCCTAAAAAAGCCTAAAATTTATGGGAAAAATGAGCTGTTTTAATAAAATAATCAAATACGACTTGAGGGAATAAACCATAACGAATCCCTTATCCTTTGGATTTTTCTCTTTGAAATGAAGCAAAAATTTCAATCTCACCATGTTCTTTTTTTTTCAACAGCTTTAGCAATCCGCCATCAACAGCATACTGAAGCTCCTCATACCTGCCGGGATAAGCCGGGGAGGTGATTCTTAAATAGAGTCTGGACCGTTTCCAACGCAAAATCTCACTTCCCTCAAAAAGAAGCACCGGCAGATTGGATCTTTGGAGAAGATCTCCGTTTTTAAATACTTCGATATCCCAAAAAAAGGCCTCATCCATCAATTGTTGTTCATTCCAATGGATTAGCTCCCCCGCCTGCTCCGTGTAAAAATCAAACAGATACCATTTACCCGGGAAAGCTTTTTCGTGCCGGACAAACAACTCTGTTTTCAACCATCGCCAAAGCGCTGGAAAAGCGGATCTGATTTTCATTCTTACTGCAGTAATGAAAATTTGACGATACTAATAAAAAAAAGTTTAACCAGTGAACATACCTTTTTTAAAGCTATAGAAAATCGTCGAAAAATGATATCATAGCGAGCTATACGTGTTGCGGTCCGGCGTCTTTCGGATTTCTCAACCACTCAAAGATAACTGCGATCTTCTCGTCTGTTGGCATAGAACCATCGATCCAATGGATGGATGTGCCTCTTTTTTCCATGCCTCTGAACCAGGTCATCTGCCGTTTTGCAAACTGGTGGATCGCAATTTCCAGCGCTTCATGCATCTTTTGCCAGGTCAACTGACCTGTCAGATACAGGGTAATGTATTTATACTCCAGACCGTAGTAAATGAGCTGATCCGGTGTGAGCCCGCTCTCTAACAACCGTTTCACCTCATCAACCATTCCCTCCTCCAGGCGCTGTTTCAATCGAAGAGAGATGCGCTGCCGCCGGATATCCCGATCGAATTGAACCCCAACATTTAAGCTTCGGATTTCGGGCATTACGGTTCCGATCTCCGGGTGTTCCCGGTAGTAAAGCTCGATCTCAATGGCCCGAATGGCCCGACGATCGGTTTCAACATCGGTTTTATTGTGTAACCGGGGTTTAAGCTCCTGCAGACGGCGGGTGAGCTCCCCGAGGCTCTTACCCTCCAACGCCCGGCGTAACTCCCGGTTTGGCGGTACCCGGATCAACCGGTAATCTCTCAATACAGCTTCCAGGTATAGGCCGCTACCCCCGCACAACACCGGAAATTTTCCATGGCTCCGGATCAAATCA
>CAZILU010000153.1:0-6909 GCA_964540165.1 uncultured Mariniphaga sp. | reverse complement strand
AATTATTATGGCATTTGAATTACCTGAGCTGCCCTATGGCAGTCATGAGCTGGAACCTTTTATCAGCGCCAAAACCATCGAATTTCATTACGGGAAACACCATCAGGCTTACGTCAACAATGTAAACGCACTGATTGCCGGCACATCCTTTGAAAATGCTTCGTTGGAAGAGATCATTCTGAAAGCCGATGGAGGGATTTTTAATAATGGTGCCCAGGTTTGGAACCATACGTTCTATTTCCTGCAGTTCAATGCGAACGGATGTAAGGAGCCCAAAGATGATCTGAAAGCATCTATCGTAGCGTCATTTGGTTCATTTGAGGCTTTTCAGGAGGCTTTTACCAAGGCTGCTGCTACGCTGTTTGGATCGGGTTGGGCCTGGCTGGTAAAAACAGAAACCGGAGCGCTGGAAATTGTACAGACCGGAAATGCCGGAAATCCGCTGCGAGACGGGAAAAAGCCACTGCTTACCTGTGATGTCTGGGAGCACGCCTATTACTTAGACAAACAGAATGCCCGGCCAAAATACATTGAGGATTTCTGGAAGATCGTTGACTGGAGAGTAATCTCCGAACGTTACGCTCAATAACAGGGTTGAATTTTTTAATTTTTTTATGATGAGTAGAGAAAAAGTGCTGGAAGCGATGAAAAATGCCGGTAAACCATTAAAAGCCGGTGAGATAGAGCAAGTGACCGGGTTGAGTAAAGCAGCGGTTGATAAGGCGATGAAACTCCTTAAGGCAGAGGGGGCCATTGTCTCACCCAAAAAATGCTATTGGCAACCGGGATAAAAAAAAGGTCTTCGTATGAAGACCTTTATGCCGTTTGCATTTTTAGAACCTTTTCTCTTTGATTCGTGCTTTTTTGCCGGTACGACCACGCAGGTAGAACAACCGTTTCCTGCGCACTTTTCCACGTTTACTCACCTCAATGCTTTCAATGAAAGGCGACATAAGCGGGAAGATACGTTCAACACCGATGTTACCAGACATTTTTCGCACGGTAAACGTCTTTGTTGCTCCTCTTCCACGGATCTGGATTACTACGCCTCGGTAATTCTGTACCCGTTCCTTGTTCCCTTCACGAATCAGATAACTTACCGTAACCGTATCTCCGGCAGCAAATTGCGGATGTTTCTTTTCAACCGCAAATTCATTCTCTATAAACTTTATTAAATCCATCGCTGAAAATATTTAATTAATGTTGGCAATGTATTCCGTTCAGGAACGGAAAAGAGATTGCATAAAGCAGGCGCAAAAGTAATATTTTTTTTCATAAGGCAAACAGGCTGCCTGAACAATCGTGATAATTATTTATCGTTTAATCTATTCGATCACTTTAAAGTGTTCGCCGGTCTGATCAACGATCACCTTATACCACCATTCCGGATAGTCGGGGAAGTTTGGATAGGGAGGCATCCCGGTCTCTGTCCGTTCAAACTGTCCCTCCTGCTCTTTTTTGATATTGCCATCCAGGTATTTGATCAGCAGATATTCCCAAAGTTTTTCCCAACGGGCGGTTGTGTTGTTTGCTTCATTAACTGAATATACCGTCAGAAATTTTCGGGCTTCTGCTTCTCCTTTCTGATAATACAGGTTTTTTGCTGCCTGGTCTATCAGCGGTACAAACTGTTCAAACAGATCTTCCTTTTCTGTTTGGACTTTAAGAACATCTTTAATTATATCGGAATAGCGCATGTAGGCAAAGTTCGATACTTTATTGAAGGTCCAGAAGGCAGCTGTCGGGCTATAGGTAAGCAGATCGCCATTGCCTTCGGCGAAGCACTCCGGAATTTCGGTTATCCCGCAATAGATTGGGATGTAGCAGGTGCTGTATGTGTCATCGACTCCGAACCAAAGGATTCCACCGATGGGATCTGGAAGGTAACTGCGGCTCTGGCTCACGAAGGAGAAGCCGGTTTGGCGGGTTGATATGGGTCTTTCATTGCAGTAGGTTGTCGAATCGACCTGCCAGGTGAGCCGGCCAAACCGGTAGGGAAGGGCAAATGGTCCGGCACCCCAGTCTTTAGTCATGTCTAACGCGGTGTTCTCGTAGTGATCGCGCATCATACCCTGCACGTCACGTACCGACAGCTTTTTATCAGGTTTGATCCACAGTGGCATCCGGTTGGTGGCAACGCCATTCAGTTCTTCATACCGGATAAGCCCTTTGGCATAGTCAACGTACGCATCCATTCCGGAAGTCACCTTGTTAAAGCCGGCCCAAACCCTGGCTTCACAGAAACGGGCTGCACCAAAATCAACCGGGGCATAGACGTCTGAAAAGCTGAAATTTTCATCCGAACCACGATACCAGCCCTTGCTCCGTGCGAAGGAGATGACATCGGGGGCGTAGAGGCAGTTTTCCGGATCATTTTCCGGAAAGGTTGTAATCCTTGCCTGATTGGCATGACCACTGATGTACCCATCGGGAACCTTCAACGCAACCCAAACGGCCCCTTTCTCTCCTTCGCCTTTCCCAATAAGTTCCAGAATCCAAACCTCTTCAGGATCGGCAATTGAAAAGGACTCTCCCGAACTGTAATACCCATACTGTTCAACCAGATCGGTCATTACACGAATGGCCTCACGAGCTGTTTTTGCCCGCTGGAGCGCAACATACATTAAGCTGCCATAGTCCATAATTGAACCCTCCTGGCTGGAGAGCTCCTCGCGTCCACCGTATGTGGTCTCCCCAATGGCTACCTGATATTCATTCATGTTGCCAACAACGCTGTAGGTCCGGGAGGGTTGAGGAATCTTACCCAAATATTTGCCGGTATCCCATTCGTAAATATCACGCATGGCTCCTTCCGGGTGCTCCTGGGCCGGTTGGAAGTATAACTCCCCGTATAAACTGTGCGAGTCGGCAGCATACGTGATCATGGTGGATCCATCAATCGTTGCTCCTTTGGTTACCAGAAAGTTGGTACAACCATCTGCTACACGGTAACCGGAAATAAAAAATACCATTGCCACTGTTAAGGTGGTTAATCTATTGCTTATCATTATTTGTGTTTTATGTTTGAGTGACAAATATAACGATTTCTCGAAATCATCTGTAAAAATTGAATCGTTGAGGACTCGCGGTCTGTTAATTGAAGCCGGAGTAATAAAATCATATTTTTATTTATCTTTACCTTTTCGGTGTCGACAGATGGATCCCTGTCAGACGGAAAAAGTAAATGAAACAGATTAAATATATTCTATTCAGATGAAGGAGAAAGAGATCAGAGCATCTTTAATGGAAGCATTTGTTATTAAGTCTGCCGTGAAGCAAAAGGTTTACGGAAATACACTTCAGACTTTTAAAATTTTGAAAAAGGTGCTGAAAATATTAGAGAAAGATTACATCATCCTGCTCAAAGATCAGGTGCCGCCCAATGTATACCCGGTATTTAAAGAGCGTGGCCCTTTTGAAGCAGAGTTCGAAATCGGGGGTGATCTGCTCATTTTTAGTATGCATTCCAATGTGTTTGAGTTTGACAACAAACATCCGGTTTTAAAATCACCCTATCTGCAGGAAGATCCACTGCGTTCTTATTGTGGCATGATTAATATCTATAATTTTTTAGCAGACTCATTTCGTTACAACCGGATTAATGACCTGGGATACCTGGTTGCCCGGATCTTTATTAATAAGGATAACCATTTTTTTGTGGAAGGAAAGCGACAATCAGACGATAATGTAAAAAGTTTCGCGGTTGATACCATCTCTCCCGGAGTGATTCGCCAGATCGTGGAGACAGCCATCCGTTATTGCATTGAGTTTGACCTGCTGGTTCCTCCCTATGATCAGGTGAAGCTGGCTACGGTTGAACTGATGCAGGAGAAGATTACTCACTCACGAATGGCGACAGGAAAGCGGCTGGGATTTACGTTTAATTCGGATGATGTGTGACTTTGTTTGTTGTTCGTTGTTTGTGGTTCGTTGTTTGTTGTTTGTGGTTTGTTGAATTTTAGTAATTTGAAAATTGATTGCATGGATAGGGTCGTTGAGCGATTTTTAGGCTATACAAAAGAGTTTACCACGTCGGATCCGGAGAGTAGTTCTTTTCCGAGTACCGACCGGCAGTTGACCTTTATGAGGAGACTGGAGCTGGAGTTGAAAGCGTTGGGATTGCAGGAGGTTGTGCTGGATGAAAATGGGTACTTGATGGCGACGATCCCTGCTAATGGAGTCAGAAATGGCCCGGTGGTTGGATTTATTGCGCATGTAGATACCAGTCCCGATTTTCCGGGAGAGAATGTTCAGCCTCAAATTACCGAAAATTATCAGGGGCAGGTGATTCAGTTAAAAAATAATGTGTCGATTGATCCGGCTGATTTTCCTGAAATTTTGGCTTATTGCGGACAAGATATCATTACGGCTGATGGAACGACTTTGTTGGGAGCCGATGATAAAGCAGGAGTGGCTGAGATTGTTACGGCTGCTGAGATATTGCTTACAAGCCATGAGATCAGGCACGGAAAGATCCGGATCGGGTTTACCCCCGACGAAGAGATTGGCCGGGGAGCCGATAAATTTGATGTAACACGATTTGGGGCTGATTTTGCCTATACATTAGACGGAGGAGAGATTGGCGAGCTGGAATATGAAAATTTTAATGCTGCCGCGGCCCGGGTTATGATTCAGGGACGCAGCGTTCATCCAGGTTTTGCCAAGAACAAGATGGTCAACGCTTTGCTGGTGGCACACAAGATCATTGGTATGCTTCCTCCCGAACAGCGACCGGAGCATACGGAAAATTACGAGGGTTTTTTTCATCTTATTTCTCTTACTGGTACCGTTGAAAAAGCTGATCTGCAATGGATTATTCGTGACCACGATCGGGTTCGCTTTGAGGAGAAAAAGCGGTTGATTACCCAATTGGTGAAGCATATAAATTTTGAGTATGGCAGAGATCTGGTCCAGCTGGAAATTAAGGATCAGTACTACAACATGCGCGAAAAGATTGAACCGGTCATGCATGTGGTTGAAACGGCTAAAAAAGCGATGGTTTTGGCTGGCGTTGAACCGAAGGTTAAAGCAATCAGGGGTGGCACCGATGGAGCACGGCTCTCTTATGAAGGCTTACCCTGTCCCAATCTGTTTGCCGGAGGACACAACTTTCACGGTCCCTATGAATTTATCCCAATTCCATCCATGAAAAAGGCCGTAGAGGTTGTTCTGAATATTGCTCTCCTTGCCGGAAAGTAGCATGCCGTTGAATGTGTGAGCAATCAATTATTGAGTCAATTTTTGTAACTTGTATAAAATAAAGGGGTCGTTGCTTATACCATTTCAGGAATATATTAAGAAGAAAGAGCTGTTTCATCCGGAGGAACGGGTGCTGCTGGCTGTCAGCGGTGGCGTTGACAGTATGGTTCTTTTACATCTGTTCGAAAGCTCTTCATTTCATTATGGGGTGGTTCATTGCAATTTTCAATTGCGCGGTATTGATTCTGCAGGAGATGAATCTTTTGTGAGCCGGGAGGTGATGAGCTATGGCGTGGATTTCTTCTCCAGACAATTTGAAACAGAGGAATTTGCCCGGATCAATGGCATATCGATTGAGATGGCAGCCCGGCAGTTGAGGTACAACTATTTTGAAGAGGTGCGGAATGCGAATGGATATGATTTTATTGCTACGGCACATCATCAGGATGATCTGGTTGAGACATTTTTTCTGAATTTGTCGCGAAAGACCGGCCTGAGAGGTTTGGCCGGAATCAGGGAGAAGACAGGCCGGATTATCAGACCAATGCTGTTCGCCTCGCGAAAGGAGATCAACGATTATGCGCAAAAACATTTTATTGCCTTTCGCGAAGATTATACCAACCATGAGATTGTTTATCAACGCAATTTTATCAGGCACCAAATTCTCCCGCTGTTCTCAGAGCTTAATCCCGCCTTTGGAAAAAATATGGCTGAAACAGTACAAAATCTGCGCAGTGCCGAAGAGGTCTATCTGGCCGGGATTGATGAGGCTAAAAACGGTGTTCTGGAGCGCAGGGAAAACAGTTCTGCTATCAGCATTCCCCGATTGCTCCAATCAGCCTTCCCGAAAACAGTTCTTTTTGAGATTTTAAGCGATTTTAATTTTAATCCGGCGGTGATTGACCAAATTTATGATGGGTTGGAACGCCCTTCCGGAAAACGCTATTTTTCAAAGTCGCATCGACTGGTGAAAGACCGGGAAGTCCTGTTCATTACCCCGCTCCCAGGACAGGATGAGCATATCTATTATGTTGAGGAGGCGGATATCGAACTGTTTGATCCGATGCATTTGACGATTGAAAAGCTAAATGCCGATGATTTTTTGTTAGATCCATCCAGCCTCATCGCTTTTTTAGACAGAGAGATGCTTGAGTTTCCCCTCCTGATTCGGAAATGGCAAAAGGGTGACTATTTTCAACCGTTGGGAATGACCGGCTTTAAAAAATTAAGTGATTTTTTTATTGATGAGAAGATTCCGGTTCATGAAAAAGAGAATGTATGGTTGTTGTGCAGTGGACGAAAAATTGTTTGGGTAATGGGGAACCGAATCGATAACCGATTTAAAATTACCCGTAAAACAAAGCAGATCCTTAAAATATCGATCGTTTGATTTTAAGTTTGGTTGACTGTTCGATTTTTTCTATATCCCATTGACATTATTGATGGTTGCTTTTGAAACCAGTTATCAATCCTTTTGTTTTATGAAGAAAGATGGTATGAATCAATTTATAAGAAATAATAAATGGCCACTCCTGCTTACACTGACCGGAGGAGCAGGCGGATTTCTTTACTGGAAATTTGTTGGCTGTACGAGTGGTACTTGTCCGATTCAATCGGTTTGGTATTGGAGTACTCTTTGGGGCGCAGTGGTTGGATATCTGGTTGGTGATTTTATCAGAGATGTGTTACAAAAGAGAAAAAAGAGGGAAG
>CAZILU010000152.1:5065-6940 GCA_964540165.1 uncultured Mariniphaga sp. | reverse complement strand
CAGGTCAATATTTCGAAGATTATGCCCCATCCGATCACGCTTGGTTTTCAGATACTTTAAATTGTGTTTGTTCGGTTTAATTTCAATGGGTACAATTTCGGCAACTTCAAGACCAAATCCTTCCAAACCAACTCGTTTCACCGGATTATTGGTCAGCAATCTCATCTTCGTTATACCCAAATTCCTAAGAATTTGAGCACCAACACCATAATCTCGTTCATCGGCCTTAAATCCGAGATGAATATTTGCTTCAATCGTATCAAGGCCTTGATCCTGGAGCTTATAAGCAGCAATTTTATTCAACAGCCCGATACCTCTCCCCTCCTGCATCATATAGAGAACAACACCCTTTCCTGCATTTTCGATCATCTCCATCGATCGGTGAAGTTGATCCCCACATTCACATCGCATTGATCCAAAGATATCGCCGGTCATACATGAAGAGTGAACGCGAACCATTACAGGCTCATCACCTTCAGGATTTCCCTTTACCAAAGCTACATGTTCGGCACCATTCGATTTCTGTCTAAACGGGATGATCGTAAAAACACCAAATCGCGTAGGCAGTTTAACAGCTTCCCCCCGTTCAACCAAACTTTCGCTCTGAAATAGAAATGATATCAAATCTTTAATGGAGATGATTTTCAGATTAAATTTTTCAGCCAATACCATCAATTGAGGAAGACGTGCCATGGTACCGTCATCGTTCATTATCTCTACAAGCACGCCGGAAGGATAGAGACCCGCCAATCGAGCAAGGTCAACAGCCGCTTCTGTATGACCACTTCTTCGAAGTACGCCACGTTCTTTTGCTTTCAAAGGGAAGATATGACCGGGCCTTGCTAATTGGTCAGGCCGGGTCTTATCATCAACGAGCATTTGAATCGTCGTTGCACGATCACGGGCTGAAATACCGGTAGTCACATCAGGGGCCATAGCATCAACTGAAACCGTAAACTGCGTTTCATGAAAAGAGGTATTCTGACCAACCATCATATTCAGATCCAACTCATCGCATCGTTTTTCGGTTAATGCGACACAAATCAGACCCCGGCCATGAATGGTCATAAAATTAATTATCTCAGGGGTAATCAGTTTCGACGCACAAATGAAATCGCCTTCATTTTCACGATCTTCATCATCAACAACAATAACAAGTTCCCCACTTTTGATGGCTGCTATTGCTTCGGGAATTGTATTCAGTTTAAATTCTGCCATTTTTCTCCCTCCATTAAACGGATACAAAATTACAACAAATAATTGAGATCGATCGATGCATTATTACTCCAGCGGCATTGGTGAAGATAACTTCTCATTTTATTCACACTGCAGATGCTCTTCTCGATTTCTCCCAACTTGCGGACTGTTTCCCTTGGAAATACCGCATCATACCACGCACAGCCGCATAATTAATCGCAACAAAATAGTAAGGGACAAAAAGCAGTTTAAATCGCAGTTTCTTAGGTTCAAAATACCATCCTATGAAAGACAACAGGTAGCAAACCACCTGAACGATCAGAAAGGTAAGGTAAAACGTTCCCGGAGTATCATCTGAAGCGGCCAAAACAATGATAAGATTCAGAATAAAAACAAAAAAGAGAGATAGAGGAGCCAGTGTCCAACGCAACACTTTATGAGATAGATATTGCCAGGAAAGGATTCCATTTTTGAAGGGATTCAATAAATTCCTGAGTCTGAAAAGAGCCTGCACTCCTCCGGCAGCAATTCTTATTTTTCGCTTCATCTCCTCCTTAACATTGAGGGAGGCAGTCTCCTCTGCGTAGGCATTGGGGGCATACGCAATTTTATAACCTCTTTGTGCAATTCGCAGCGAAATGATAAAATCATCCAGGATGGTATCGGTTTCGACAGGCT
>CAZILU010000152.1:0-5055 GCA_964540165.1 uncultured Mariniphaga sp. | reverse complement strand
AGATCACGCCGGATAGCAAAAAGCTCACCGACAGCGCCAACCGCACTATTTAGTTCACCATCCAATCGTTTCACCCAGGATTCAAACTTCCAGTATAATCCTTCCCCGGAAGCTGCAGCATTATCCGCATTTTTTTGAACGATACGCTTTTCTCCGGCCACACAACCAATAGCAGGATTACTGAAGCAGGCCATAATTTCCCTGATACATGCCTGGTTTAACGTAGTATTGGTATCAGAGAAGATGACAATCGGAGCTTTAACAAATTGCATACCCCGGTTCATGGCATGCATCTTCCCTCTTCTTTCCGGCTGATGGTAAACTTCCAGTCCGTCATATCGACTCAACAAACCGGGAGTTCCATCATCAGAACCATCGGTAACCCAAATATACTGAACCTTTTTTTTCGGATAGTCGAGCATAAAGGAGTTTTCAACCTTCCGTTGAACATATTCCCTTTCATTGAAAGCCGTAACAAAAAGGCAGACTTCCGGCTCGTAATCCGGATTAATAATCCGTTTTACGGGTAATAACAGATTTTTTATACCAACAAGCAAACGAAGTATCAAAGGGTATCCAATATAAGTGTATATCAACGTAAAAAGAAAAAACCAGAAGAGCAAACGTAATATCATCTCATATATTTTAAGTAAAAACCTGTCAACGCACCAGCGAGGGTTAAGTTATCAAATTTTTTCTGAATATACTCAATAGCATTCCGGCCAATCGTATTTAACAAGGTTTCATCCATGATTAATCGTTCTATATCCTTGACAAACTCATCTTCATTATCAGCGATAAGGATGTTTGTCCCCGATTGCGTTGATATCCCTTCCGTTCCGATGGGCGTAGAAACGATTGGTTTGCCTAATGCCATTCCTTCGATTATTTTAATGCGCATGCCGCTTCCTGAAAAGAGGGGCACAACCATGATCGATTTAGAATTCATAAATTGATAGGCATCGGGCACTTCTCCTAAAAACTGAATGTTTGGAGCATGGAAGCGGCGTATCAGCCAATCAGGAGCTTTTCTGCCAGCAATATAAAATCGCAGGTTGGGAAATCGGCTCCGGATGCGGGGCCAGCATTTATCAATAAACCAGATTAGTCCTTCCTGATTGGGGGCCCATTCAAGGGATCCGATATGAAACAGGGAGGGGTGCTCTAAATTTTTGGCGTGGGGAATCAGAACGGTTGAATCGATGCCGGTTGGAGAGACATGCACCGGCTTTGTATTTCCCATTTTATCTAAAATGATACCATCGCGCTCCGTAATCGGAACAAGCAAATCATAGTGATTGATAAAATTCTTCTCAAACCTTTTTATTCTGCCTGCCAGTACCTTCAGATAGTAATACTTAAAGCCCCGGGACATCGCTGCAGAGCGCTCCCATATTTCATGTTCGATATTGTGAGCCCGGTATACAATTTTTGCATTGGAGTATTTGCGAATAATGGGGATATACGGGCAAACATACAAACCTTCCAATTGAACAATTTCATATTGATTTTCTTTCAGTAGTTTTTCCAATGCCCGGGCAAATTTGCCAGAAATAAATCGCACCGCATTATATGGTTTTCCAGAGAAGAGAAGATTAAAAATGGCCGGAATAACAGAAATAGACGCCGGAACATCCACCAAATTAAAATCAGCCCAGTCTTTTACCGATTCTGGTATATCGGACAGATTGGTGTGATGCTTTTTGGTGTTCATTGCAAGAACAGTAACCTTATGTCCTAAAAGGGCAAAACCCTTGGTCAGATTCATACAGGCTATTGCCCCACCATCGTTGGCAGGATAAGGTACTTTGTTGGTAACCTGTAATATGTTCATAATCTTATTGTTAATTCCTTAGATTTCATTCCCGCCATTTTTCTTAAAAACCGGCCGATCTTTTGAAACGAAAAGTTCTCCAAAAATTTCGTATAAGTATCAGCGCTCATCAACGTTGCATCATTCGCTGCCTTGTAAGTAAGCCATACTCCAACCGGTAAAAAAATCAGGGTTGAGAACCACATACCGGTTATCATGCCCCACACGTCTTCCCGGGCAGATTTTTCTCCGGTCATCGAAACAACATAATAGGCAATAAACAGCAAAATTGATACAACCACCGGCATTCCAAGTCCACCCTTCCGTATGATTGCTCCCAAAGGAGCTCCAATAAAGAAAAAGATGATAACAGCCAACGAAAGCGTATACTTCCGGTGACGCTCCATTGAATATCGGTTCAGGTATTTTTTTCGATGATAGAGCTCATTATCATACATATTAATCGTTTGAACATTGTTCCTTGCATCGGCAAGAGCAGTCTGCGTAATCTCAGCTTTTACCCATTGATCATAGTTATTAAAAAACGCATCAAAATCAAAAAGTGAGTCGGCTTTAGCCGTAACCCGCATGCGCATTGAATCATGTGGAACGGTCAGATTGAAAACTTTTCGGGTTATGGGGGAGTTAATCTTAATATCCAGCATAAAACTTCTCAACCTTCCCATATAATCCGATCTCAGAGAATCTTCCATAAATCGCAGCTGCTTAATGTTAAGCATACGAAACGTATTTCGGTAAATATTCTCATCACGGCGATTAAAATCAAATCCACGTACTTTTATGCGTATTGTCTGTTCCTGAAAATTATCACGACGATAGGGATAGGTCTGGTTTCTCTGCCTGCCTTGAGGTCTCTCTTCGGAATAGATGGTTCCATCGTAAAGGGTAAGTACCATAAACTGTTTATCTTCAGTAATCTTGAGATAACCTGAATCAGCAACGGTAACACTTTCATTTGCCTTATTCTGTGTATGATCATATATCAACAAATCATACAGCATGCTATTCTTTTTATTTTTACTGCCCACACGAATGCTGTATCCATCAATCTCATTCGTAAAAACGCCCTCTTGCAGCACTAATTCAGGTCGTTGTTCCCGGATGCTGTATAAAATCGTGGTAAATCGCAAGTTGGTATGAGGCAACACATAATTTGCAAAGTAAAAGGCTGTGATGGTGATTATAATCGCGATAAAAAACAAGGGCTTCATAATCCGAAAAAGTGAAATTCCGGATGATTTCATCGCGACCAGCTCATAATTTTCTCCGAAAGAGCCAAATGCCATGATAGATGCCAGCAACATAGCCAGTGGGAAGGCATAGGGGAGCAAACCAAAGGAGGCATAAAAGACCATCTCCCCCAAAATATTAATGTCAATCCCCTTTCCAACCAAATCATCGATATACCGGAACAGGAACTGCATCAGAAGAATAAAAATTACAATAAAAAAGGTCAGAAAAAATGGACCTAAGAAAGATTTTATGATGTACCAATGCAACCGCTTCATTCCCTGTTTTTCAATAAAAGTATCATAGACAAAACTAAGCTATTTTAAGGATTTGAAAAATAAAATAGGCATAAGAAGCAATACAACTTCCCTCAATTTAGTATTCAGGAAAGATACAGATCGGAAATAACGGTTTCGCAAATAAAGATTAGGAACCAAGAACATGCTTCAGGTCAGAAATCTGGGTGTTCCACAATTCGTGTGCTTCTTCAATTTCATCTTCATCGGTAAAATCGATGACGATCAAAGACACATCACCGGTAAGTTCATCCTGAGTTATTTTGAATTCGAAATAGGTATCAACATCATCAAGCCAGGCAAATCTTACCAACCGGTTCTCCTTTCGAAGAATCATCTCTGCGGTCTGCTCCGTCTTTCCCCAAACGAATGTATACTGTTTGCCAACCACACGAACATCATCGGAAAACCACTCGGCTAATCCTGACGCGGTACTAAGCCTGTTATACAAAACCTTTGGAGAACAATTAATTACATATTCAAACTGAACCCTTACCATAGATTTATTGATCAGATTTTCGGCAATATAACTATTCTCCTAATAAGAAACAACAGGTTTTGAAAAAGTGATAAAAATTTTATCTGATTTAAATTAATTGTTTTCTATGATGTCCGGAGGAACTCTTAAAATCTTAATCCTGCACGTTTGTGTCAGGAATCGTCCTGGTCGGAATCCAATGCTGTGGTTCGAAAACTTGTTTTCGTAAATAAGACTTAATACCTGAGCAATGGCCTGCTGGATGATCCTGTCCGTTACAACTCAAGATCCAATGTTGATTGCACGCTTTAATTCGCTCAAACCGCCAGAATACGAATGTAAAACAGGCCTATGCCTGGAAGACACATTAAAGTTCTTTGAAATACAGCGTATATTCAAACAGTTTGAATCGGTAAAGCAAGGCGGCATTGATATTTGATGACTCCCCACTGGAAAAAAGAGGGAAAAAGATAGAAGGAGTCAGCAAAATCCACGACCATATAACAGGGCGATCTATTTTTGGCTATAAGATTTTAGTATGTGGCTATTGGGACGGTGGAAATTTTATTCCTTTTGATTTTTCGCTCCACCGTGAGCGTGGTAAAGAGTTAGACAAAGCGCGCGCCAGACGCAACCGGGCGAGGCAAAAGTTCAGACAAGCCTGTTCAGCCTACCAGGAGCAGAAAAAACGGCACAATGAAGCCAGGGGAAAACTTCATATACTGCGCAATGAAAGAGAAAATGCCGGCAAACAAGATGTTGAAAGGTTAGAAAACCATGTTGCTCGTTCTAAAAAAAAGCTCTCAAAACTTAGGAAAAAGATGAAAGATGCAGAAGCCAATTTAGAGAGTAAAGAAGAGCTGGTGAAAGAGAAACAAAAAACTGCCCCTTTATATGGGCTCCCGCTATCAAGATATCGAAAACAGTATAAAAAAGACAGGATTGAAAATAGTCCGGGGTACCAGCGCAAAAAGGAAGTAGACCAAAGTAAATCAGGCAATGTTATCAATATGTTGCGCAGGGCGGTAAAGAGAGGTTTTGTTTTTGATTATGTCCTGTTTGACAGTTGGTTTTTCTCAAAAGAGATACTTGAATGTATAGAGTCGTTCCACAGCAGGTGTATTAAACTGATTGCCATGGTGAAAATGAACAAAACATTATACAAAGACTGTCTTGACAACCAAAAGGGAAAAGCCAGCGAATTGCGAAAAAAGTAC
>CAZILU010000151.1:5470-6951 GCA_964540165.1 uncultured Mariniphaga sp. | reverse complement strand
TCAAAAAGCATAATTCAGGTAAGATAATGATCTTATCGCAGGTTACTACCCTGTTGCTTGGCGTTATCGCTCTGTTTGTAGCCTGGAAGGTTCCCAATGTGCTGGATTTAATGCTGCACTCTTACTCTTTTATGGTATCCGGACTATTTATTCCCGTATTGGCCGGACTGTTCCTTAAAAATCCCAGCCCCCGCGGGGCTTTTTTGTCTATGATCGCCGGTGGATCCACCACCCTCCTGTTGATTGTGACGAGCATTAACCTGCCCCTCGGCCTCGACCCCAATATCTATGGTATCGCACTGGCAATCCTTATCTATCTATGCTTCCATAATTTCCACCCCCAACCGCCAATCAAACCAGACAATCTTCACTTTGAGATAACCTAAATTGTGGCATATAAGCTCCAATAAAACTGATTCGGGCAACCACAATCTTTCCCTTCCCAATCCAAACGACAGATACGTTCTTTTGCAATCAACTTCTTAACAGTGATTTATTAATTTGAAACAACATGCTGTAAAACACAAAAAAATTAACTTTTTGTAATCACCCTGGCAGAACAGAAACTAATAGAGAAGGGCATCGATATTGATACACACCCATTCTTCTCAAAATTAAAAAATGACAGCGAGTATAAAGATAATTACCTCAACTCCATTTTAAACTCCATAAATAAAGAGTTCCAGGCAAGAGCCGACCTGGATAAAAAAGATGGTATTTCAACGACTATAAAATAAATTCTGCCTATTTTTGGTTTTTTACAGAACGGCCCGGTATTTGATTGTACCGGGTCTGTTCTCTATTTGTAATGAAGTGAATAACTGCACTACAATCCCTATGCGGTGACCAACATACGCCAGGTGATGTATTGAAGTAATTACACAAAACCCGAAAAAGGAGAGATTATGAGACGAGCAGGAGTGATATTTTTGGCAGGGATGCTGGCCCTGGCGCTGCAGGCGCAAACCGGCAAACAGATCGCACTGGAAGATCTTTATGTTCATAAAACCTTCAAGCAGGAGACGGTCACCGGACTCCATCCGATGAACGACGGAGAGCACTACACCACGCTGGAAGGAGAGCGCAAAATTGTAAAAACCAGCTATAAAACCGGAGAGGTCGTCGATATCCTGTTCGACCTGACAAAAATTGAGAAAGCTCCGATTGAAACGTTCAGCGAATACACCTTCAGCAGCGATGAAACGAAGATCCTGCTGTTAGCCAATAAGAAAAAGATTTACCGGCACTCATTTACGGCGGAATATTTCGTGTGGAACAGCGTTACCGAAGCGCTCCTGCCCCTCTCTGAGAAGGGGGTACAGCGGATGGCTGCCTTCTCGCCCGATGGCGATCGGATCGCCTTTGTGCGCGACAACAACCTCTTCATCAAAAACCTGAAGTTCGGCACCGAGAGCCAGGTAACGTGGGACGGGAAGCAGAATGAGATCATCAACGGCATTCCCGACTGGGTTTATGAAGAG
>CAZILU010000151.1:805-5460 GCA_964540165.1 uncultured Mariniphaga sp. | reverse complement strand
CGCCCGACAGTAAATTCCTGGCATACCTCCGTTTCGACGAGCGTGAGGTTCCGGAGTACCGCATGACCATGTATGGCGGGGAGAGCCCCGTACAGTCGGAGAACACCCTCTATCCGGGGTTTAAGTCCTTCCGCTACCCCAAGGCGGGCGAAAAAAATGCGTTCGTCTCCGTAAAGAGCTACGAGCTCCACACCCGCATGCACATCGATGTGCAGACGGGCAACGACAGCAATAGTTACATACCCCGCCTGGCCTGGAGCCCCGATGCCAAAAACCTGGCAGTGATGCGGCTGAACCGCCATCAGAACCAATTAGACATCCTCTGGGCCAATCCGTTTACCGGGGAGTCGCGCCTGGCGCTGAGCGAGAAAAACAAATATTACGTCGACGAAACGTACCTCGATGCCTTCACCTATCTCCCCGATGGCCGGTTTGTAGTGCTGAGTGAGCGGAGCGGCTGGTCGCATCTCTACCTGTACGACCAACACGGGTTTGAGATCGGCTCCCTGACCAGCGGGACGTTTGACGTAACCGATTTTTACGGATACGATCCCGTAGAAAAGCTCTACTACTACCAGGCTGCCCGGCAGTCACCCCTCCGCCGCGAAGTCCTTTTCACCGATGGCGTTGGCAAACGATCGGGGGTGCTCACCCCTCAGGAGGGCACCAACAAGGTAGAATTCAGTAAAAATTTCAACTACTACGTTCACCACTTCAGCAACAGCAAAACACCGCTGGTCATCACGGTGTTCGACAAGAAGCAGATCCGCCTGAAGGTGTTACAGGACAATACCCTGTTGAGTAACCGCGCTCGCGAATTTGCCGTGGCCCAAAAGGAGTTCTTCACCTTCACCACCGCCGAGGGGATCACGCTGAACGGCTATATGCTGAAGCCGGCCGGCTTCAGGCCATCGAAAAAATACCCCGTACTGATCAGCCAGTACAGCGGCCCCAACTCCCAGGAGGTTGATGATGCCTGGCAGGATGTTGGGTGGGAGCACTACCTGGCGCAGGAGGGTTTCCTGGTGGTGGGGGTCGATCCGCGCGGCACCGCTGCCCGCGGCGAGGAGTTCCGCAAATCAACCTATATGCAGTTAGGCAAGCACGAGTCGGACGATCTGGTGGAGACCGCCCGCTACCTGGGCTCGCTGCCCTATGTGGATGCCGGTAACATCGCCATCTTCGGATGGAGCTATGGCGGGTTCACTGCGCTGCTGGCGATGCAGAAAGGCGGTGAACTGTTCAAAGCAGGCATCGCCGTGGCCCCGGTGACCAGCTGGCGCTTCTACGACACGGTATATACCGAACGGTTCATGCGTACACCCCGGGAGAACCCCGATGGATACGACGAAAACTCACCCCTCACCCATGCCGGGGATATCAAAGGCCGACTGTTGATCGTGCACGGATCGGCCGATGACAATGTGCATCTCCAGAACACCTTGGAGTTCACCGAAAAGATGGTGCAGGCCGGAGTGCAATTCGATATGGCAATCTATACCAACCGTAATCACTCCATAAAGGGCGGCAACACCCCGGTGCACCTCTATACACGGATGACCAGCTTCCTGAAAGAGCAGTTACAGTAATTTTGTCAGTTAAACCGTTGTGGCAGATTTTTTGTTATAGCTTCAACCGTATAAAAAATTTAATTTGCATTGACATGATGAACTTGACAAAAAGCTCGAACCCCGCCTTAAGCGAAAAGGTGTTTCAACAGGAATATACCACCGCCTCTTCGGAGGTGATGACCATCAACGGTACGATCAACAAAACAGCCTTGTCGCTGCTGCTGGTGATCGCTGCGGCCCTCTTCACCTGGAATAAGTTCTTTGGTGCCGCCGCTGTGCTGCCGTGGATAGCCGTCGGAGGGATCGGCGGACTGATCACCGCGTTGGTAACCGTTTTCCGTCCTAAAAGCGCAGGCATCACCACCCCGATCTATGCCGTTTTGGAGGGACTACTGTTAGGCGGACTGTCAGCCATCATGGAGGCTAACTACGGTGGGATCGTCGTGCGCGCCGTTGCCCTCACCCTGGCTGTGTTCGCCGCCATGCTCTTCCTGTACCGCTCCGGAATCATCAAGGTAACGCAGAAGTTTATGTTAGGCGTGTTTGCCGCTACCGCCGGGATTGCAGTGGTCTATCTGGTAAGTTTCATCGCCGGACTATTCGGCGTGCAGATGGGATTCCTCCACGGAAACAGCAATCTGAGCATCGGCATCAGCCTGGTCGTGGTGGTAGTAGCCGCCCTGAACCTGGTGCTCGACTTCAACTTCATCGAACGGGCCTCCGAATCGGGTGCTCCCAAATATATGGAGTGGTACGGTGCCTTCGGACTGATGGTAACCCTGATATGGCTCTACTTAGAAATCCTTCGGTTACTGTCAAAACTGGCCAGCAGGGATTAAGAGAAATTCCTGAAGTTTTCTTAATTTTGAGAAAAATACCAATAAAACAGACGATAGAATGAGAAAATACCATTAAAGATTAACAATTATAATGAGATCAATTACCATTGATATTTCGGACAGGGTATACAAAACTTTCAGAGACTTTCTTGAGTTACTCCCTAAAGATAGTTTTCGAATATATGATGATGATCCCGATGAACTCACTGCAGAAGAAAAAAAAGAGTACTATTCCCGTCAAAAAAAAATTAAAAAAGGAGATTTCAGCGATTTCGAAGATTGGGATGATCTAAAAAACAGTCTTTGATGTACCGAATTATTATTCATAAGAAGGTTTTCAAGTTTATAAAAACACGATCTGATCTGGAAAAAACAGTAATTCGGGAAAAAATTGATTTACTTAAATTAAATCCAACGTCACACAGCGAGCTCGACATTAAAATGAATAATCTAAAAGACAAAGACCTCCGTTGCCTGGTACCGGGAGGTCAGAAGCACTTCAAACCGGTGCGTCAGGGGCTGCATGGCAACCAATGCCTTTTCCGGGGTGTTGTTCTCTTTTGAGAGATGGCTGAGAAAGACGCACTTCAGCTGTTCCCCCGCATGCTCCTCCAGCAGCCTCGCGGCCTGATCGTTGGAGAGATGGCCATGGGCCGATCCCACACGCTGCTTCAGGTAGTAGGGATAGGAGCCGGTACGCAGCATCTCCTCATCGTAGTTCGACTCCAGGAAGAGCGCATCGCACCGTTCCACGTGGGTCATCACCCGATCGCACGGCTCACCGATGTCGGTACAGACCCCCACGCTTCGTCCCGCGTACTCAATACGAAATGAGCAGGGCTCGGCAGCATCGTGGTTTTTCAAAAACGAGTGGACCAGGAACTCCCCTATCGGTACGAGGGCTCCCGGTGTAAAGAACCGGGGATTGGCGGGCTGCTGATTTTTATAGGTAGCGATGTAGGTCCGGGCGGTCATATAGACCGGTATCTGCAGCCGCTTTTCCAGCACCCGCGCACCACATACATGGTCGCTGTGCTCATGGGTGATGAAGAGCGCCTTCACCTTACGGGGATCCAACCTCCGCTCCTTCATCCGAAGAAGTACCTGCTTGGTGGAGATGCCGGCATCGATCAGGATGGCCTCCCGGCTGTTGCCCACATAATAGCAGTTTCCATTGCTTCCCGATGCCAGGGCACAAATCTCAATTCTCTGATCCAAATGATCTCCGTTTTTTAATTATGGTCTCTCTCGTTAAAGTCAAACGACTGTTTATTCACCGCTGGCAGTTATCTGGTAACTTCCGCTCTTCAGAATATAGACATTACGTTTTCCGTCAAACACGTCAGCCTCTCCCTGCGATGATCGTTTCTCACCGTTGACCGTCACCTCAGAGAGCACGGCTGGGAGCAGCAATACGGCCTGACTGTTACCCGGCACCTCCACGCTCATCTGCCACCTCTTTTCGGTAGCCTGCAGTTTTGCGCCGATGGTTCCGCGGATGGTCGGCAGCTCTAAATCTATCTGCTCCAGCGATGCGGGCTGAGGGGCTATGGAGAAAGTGCCGAAGCCAGGCACGAGCGGTTGAATACCCATCATCCAACGGGGGATGATATTGCCCGGGGCAGCTCCCCAGGCGTGGTTCCAGGTGAGGTTGGGCTTGTAGTACTCATCCCACGCCTCGGTGGTCATGGTAGAACCTACATTCAGCATGTTCATCCAGCTCCGCTTGCTTTCGGAGGTCATCAGCGCCAGCGCATAGCCGGCCTCACCGGCAGTATACAGCGCTTCCAGCAGGTACTGGGCCCCATAGACACTGCAGGCCATGCCACGGCTCTTGACAAATTCCACCACCGCAGGAACATGCTCCCGGGGAACCATACGGAAGGCTAAAGGAAACATATTCGCATGGAGCGAAGCATGATCGGTGCCGATACCATCGACGAAAATGCCCCGATTCGGATCGAACATATGCTCCAATACCGCATCCTTGACATTTTTTGCCACCTGTGAAAAAAGCTTTTGATCGCTCTTCTTTCCCAGGGCGCCGGCAATCGTGGCCATGCACTCCAGCGCGTGGTAGTGAAAAGCGTTCACCACCGTATTATAGTCGGTAAACACAAAGCCGTCGCGCTCACCCTCAGGGGTTGGACCGGCATTCGCCGCCTGCTTCTTTCCTTCCGGCGTTCCGGCCGGCCAGTCAGTGATATCACGGAGCTCCCGGTTCAGATTGATACTTTTCAAAAAC
>CAZILU010000151.1:0-795 GCA_964540165.1 uncultured Mariniphaga sp. | reverse complement strand
GTCGTGCTGATCAGGCCATTCTTCTCCTGTAATTTGATCAATGTTTTTTCTTTCAGGGACTCATAAATCATACCGAGGAATGAGGTGTCGCCGGTATGCATCAGGTGCTGATGTGCCATCATCACCGTATGCATCTGCCACTCGGTAGGCCAGGAGGCATGTGAAAGCAGAAAAGCTGTGGTATAACGGGCAGCGGAATATTCGCGGTCGACCGAGTAGTGGCCCAACTGCTGAATATACGCATCGGCCTCGTAAGGCATCCGTTCGCGGTTGCCATCGCAGTATACTCCCAGAAACGGTGTCGCTTTCAGGGTGTACTTGCAGAGGTCCCATACCTGGTTGAGCTTCTCATCAGAGGAGCTGAAGCGGGAGGCCTCATCATCGAAATAATAGAACAATGCTTTCTGCGTCAGGCCCTTAACCTTCACCCCGTCAGTGCCGTTTGCCTCAACAAAGCGGAACGGCAGCACCTCCGGATAGAAAGGTGCCAGTTTCTGACTGTGGGGATAGCGGGCATCGTGACGGGGAATCTCCACTTCGTAGGTATGGGTTCCCCTTTTCAGCGCCAGTGTGTACTGAAAGAAACCGATATTGGAGACACCCGGATCCTTATGAACGGTGCGATCGCTGAGTCGTCGTTCTCCCAGGAAAAGCTCCAGGGTAGCGCCGCTCTTTTTTGCTTTGACAGTCACCTCCAGGGTAGCAAAAGCCGCCTTTCCGAAGTCGGCAAACCACTGATTGGCACCGGTCTTCTCAAAAGATACCGGGGAGAGGTCTTCAAAGCGGGCCATCTGC
>CAZILU010000150.1:0-7009 GCA_964540165.1 uncultured Mariniphaga sp. | reverse complement strand
GTGATTAATACCATAAACGATCGTACAATGACAACCGGTTTGTTGGCTTTGCTTGCTTTTTCCCCGATCATTATCCTGTCCGTCCTGATGGTTTGGTTTCGCTGGCCTGCTGTCAAGGCTATGCCGGTAACCTGGCTCATCACCATGGCGCTGGTCAGTTTTGTTTGGGGTATGCCGCTGAACTGGCTGCTGGCTTCTAATGTGAACGGTCTTTTTATTGCCTGTCAGATTCTACTGATCATTTTTGGCGCGCTGGCCGTTCTCTTCATGTTGCTCAAAAGTGGGGCTATTGAAGCGATCAACCGGGGTTTCACGCGCATCTCTCCCGATCGCCGGGTGCAGGTGATCATTATCGCCTGGTTTTTTGGAAGCTTTATCGAAGGTGCCGCCGGTTTTGGCACTCCCGCGGCTCTGGTCGCCCCGCTGCTGCTGTCGCTTGGGTTTCCTGCCCTGGCGGCTGTTGTTGTTGCCCTGATTGCCAACAGCTCATCGGTCTCATTTGGCGCGGTGGGCACCCCGACCATTCTTGGGATCGGATCTTCACTTCATTCACCGGAAATCATCAAAGATGTTACCGATGCCGGATTGGTGTATGGGGATTTCATCCACCGCATCGGCACCTGGAGCGCACTTCTTCACGCTGTTCCGGCCACGTTGCTTCCACTCATCATGGTGGTGACCATGACCCGTTTCTTTGGGAAGCGAAGAAGCTTCCGGGAGGGCTTTGAGGTTTGGCCGTTTGCTCTGTTCACCGGAGTCTGCTTTGTTGTTCCCTATCTGCTTTCCGCCTGGCTGCTGGGGCCTGAGTTCCCGTCGATCATCGGGCCTATTACCGGCCTGATCATCATAATCCCTCTGACCCGGGCCGGTTTCCTGGTACCCAAATCGCGTTGGGATTTTCCGGAGAGAGACTCCTGGCCGGCGGTATGGATGGGCTCCATTTTACCGGCCTCCGGCGATGCAGGAAGAAAGGTGTCGCTGGTTAAAGCCTGGGTGCCTTATGTCTTGATCGGCCTGATGCTCATCTTGTCACGCGTGCCTTCTTTGCCGTTCAGCCATTGGACCCGCAGTGTCAGCATCAGCTTTTCAAACCTGTTCGGAACGACGATTGGAAACAGCTTTGAGCCATTCAGGAATCCCGGTTTATTCCCGTTTGTTTTTGTCGTATTGCTTGGGATATGGATTTTCAGAATGAATAAGAGAGAGACGATGGCTGTGTGGCGTGATACGCTAAATAAAATCAAGACTCCGGCCATTGCCCTCTTCTTCGCGGTTCCGCTGGTCAGGTTGATGATGGATTCAGGTAATAACCTCACCCAGACCGATGGTATTCCGATGGTCATGGCCGGGTACCTTGCCGGGATATTTCAGAGCGTGTGGCCCGTTTTTGCACCGTTTGTCGGCGTTATCGGAACCTTTATCTCCGGTTCCAATACCGTTTCGAACATGTTGTTTGTGGCTTTTCAATATTCGCTGGCGACCAACCTCGAAATCCCCCGAACGATCGTGGTGAGCCTGCAAAATGTGGGCGGTGCCATTGGAAATATGATCTGCATCCACAACATCATCGCGGTTTGTGCCACGGTGGGATTAACGGGTATCGAGGGTTTGATTATCAGACGGAACATAGTCCCCGTTATTATCTATGGCGCGATCGCCGGGGGCATTGGATTTTTGATGATCAACATTCTTGGTGCCGTGGTTTTTTAATAGTATGGCACATACCCGCTCTCTTTTATGACATTCTGGCCCGAAGCCTTTATCAGTAAATCAAATAATTGGTGAGCTTCTGAATTTTCATCTAAATCTTTTCGAATGACGGCATAAACATTTGCGGTATAGGGATATTTCCTGTTTTTAATTGAGTTGTAATCCGGATAATTTCCATCAACGGTGAGCCGTTTGACACTGTCACTGCGTACCATATATTGAGTATAGTAATTAACGGAGTAGCCCAATCCTTCATGATCATATTCAATGGCATTAATCAATCCCATCATTCCCATAATGATCATATCAGGCAAATCAAGCATTTCCAGATCTTTCATGACCAATGATTCCATCAGCTCCTGACTTCCTGAGTTTGGTTCTCTTCGATAGGGATGTATGGTGGTGTTTGCGCCTCCAACATCGCTCCAGAGTTTTGTATTACCAATGTAGATGTCTTGTATTTCTTTGGTAGTTAGCGATGTTACCGGATTTTGGACATGGTTTATAAAAACCAATGCATCGATGGCAATGGGGGTCTCAATTAACTCAACACCCAAATTGTCGGCTAATTCCAGCTCATCGGCAGATGCGGTGCGTGCAACAAGAATCAGATCTGCATTTTTATTGATCAAATTTACAAAGGAGGAATGGGTCCCGCTATGATAGATTCTTTCAGTAATGTATTTGCAAATATCTGGTCTTGTTTCACAGGATGGCATGATGCGATAATTGGAATTAAACCAATGAGGAGAATAGACCCAGGCATGCCCGATATTAAATAGCTTGCAGGCTATTAATATATGCAAAGGTTCCGTTGATGTGGAACCATCAACTTTGGGATAATTCTCCACAGTCAGGTTATCGACCTGAAACAGAGGATAATCGTCCTCAGAAGAGTTGTCACAGCTTATTGAACTAATAATGAGTATTAATCCGAGATAAAAGCTGAAATGCCAATGTGAAAATCGTATTGTCTTCATCTCATTTTTAGAATATGTTCTTACTCATTTGGCTTTTCAGTTCCGCCCCGTTTTTGAAATGGTTTCTGGACTCCATTAGTTAATATTCAATATAATGTGATTTATTGGAGCTTTGGTTTTGGTAAATTTTTTTCAATTCGTCTTTCATTTTATAGCAATGAGCAATTAGTTGAGGGTGATACCGGTTTTTGCGACATCGGCGTGTAATTTGGTTTTCGGGGATTAAAAGTAAAACGGAATTGGTTAAAAAACAAGGGTTTTCAAAAAAATGTTTGTGGCATTTCTATATTCGCTGGCGGCCAACCTCGAAATCCCCCGAACGATTGTGGTGAGCCTGCAAAAAGTGGGCGATGCCATTGGAAATATGATCTGCATCCACAACATCATCATGATTTACGACACGGTGGGATTAACAGGTAGCGAGGGTTTG
Source organism: uncultured Mariniphaga sp. (assembly GCA_964540165.1). Taxonomy (GTDB): domain Bacteria; phylum Bacteroidota; class Bacteroidia; order Bacteroidales; family Prolixibacteraceae; genus Mariniphaga. Next base: position 3,889 of record CAZILU010000150.1, on the reverse strand, counting down.
TAAAATGCGATCAATAAATCAAATTAAATATAATTTGTTACAGCCTGATACCTATCAGCAGTTGAGGAGTAAAAATTGGATATATTATTTCTTCATCAAAATTGGGAGGCTTATTGTTTTGAAATAAGCCAAAGCCAATTCCAGGGGCAGGTTGGATATATAGTCTATTCCCATAAAAATTAAACTGATAACCTGCCTTGAGTTCGCCCCACATTTCAATACCGGGATAATGCCTTTGAGTTACATTCGAATAAATATTGTTGTATGCCGGATAAACTTCTGATTCAACATGAAGTCCCTTCCAAATGAAATATCTATACCCCAGTAGGAGGGTATATGCATTGACTGTAAAACTTTCATGCTTGAAATTCTGAAAACATGGTCCAAAAAATACTTCATGTTTTTCATTTAGTCTGTAATTAATTTGTAACAAGTAGATATTTGATAGCGGGTAGGTAATACTTGTTCCGATACTCCATTTTGATCGTGTTTCTACTGTTTGTGCAAAAGATGCAGCAGTCATCGTGAAAACAATAACCAAGCTTAACAAGTTTTTCATATTGTCGGTTTTTTAACGGTTTATTCCAGGGCTTTTGATTTTTACAAAACATTTCTGCTGATAAAGTTTACTTCCTTTTCCAATCGGATTGCATTATTGGATGAGCTGAGTCATCCAATCTGACATGTGCATTCCAAACATAGCTCTTTGGCCATTCCTTGATGATTTTAATAACAAAAAATAAAATTTTTAGTATTAATCTGCTCTCGTTGAGTTTCCAACCGCTAGTAGGATTAATCTCAAAATTAACCAGAATAAGATTTTCCATGGGATCAATATTGAAAATAAAAGGCGAAAAAAATAGCTCCGTTCGATGGTATTGAATAAATGTCTTTATTTCCGACATTCATACTCTTTTCTCGAAGTATGTTTGTGTATAATTTTATAATACTCATCTCCATAGTCTTCTTTTAAACTTATCCATAGCATTGGTGCAAGAGACGTTGGGGCGGATTTCGGAGAGCGTTCCTGTCCAAAGTACATGGAAATGTGATGTGAGAATCCACAGTTGACGCACCACCGGACCCGCCTTGCAATATGTACTTTGTTACAGTGCGTATTTTCATGAAATCCAGTCCATTGATATTTTGTCTATTATCCATTTGCTTTCTTTATTAATTAAAAATGCATAACCTCCATGTCCACATTCACTACCACACATAAATCCCCATTTGATTATTCCATAAGTTTTGGTGGAGTCAAATACTACATTTGAAACATAGAATATACCAGCTAATTCATAGTCATAATTACTATTCCAAATATTTGTTCCTTTGGGAAATATAGAAGACGGAAGAAGAATAAATTTCTTGGGTAGTAGAATTTTATTAAGGTCAATTTTTTTTGTATTGGAATTGTCAGGTGCAATTGTTAGAGGAGTTCTGATGTTAAAATTTTTCTTTATTAATTCAATTGATTTATCGATTTCTAATAATGTATCTTGAATTATTAATAGTACAGTATCTGAGCGTTGTTCCTTTCTAACTATATAGTCGTCATATACTTTTTTGTATAAAATTGAATCCTTTTTTGTCATTTCCCAAGGGGGAGGTGGAGGCGGAGGTGGTGGAGCCAGACTTATGTCAATGAAAACGGAATCGAATAAAGTCGGCATTAAATCGTAAAGTATTTGTGTTTTTGATTCTTTAAATTTTTCCTTTTCTTTCAAAGAGCAATTCCCTAAAATTAGAATTGTCAAGTAGATTATATATATTAAATATTTATTCATTTTACATTATGTGCTGTAACTAAAACCTTAACCAAGTTCCAGTATTAAATCCCGGATATTTTCAATCAATCGATTTTCTAATTCTCTTTCATGTACCGGTTTTGTTATTCCCAGAAAATCAAGGTTGTATTCACTTTTTAAAGCTTCGTTTGTCTGCTCAGACAAATGTGCAGGAAGTGCGTTCTCAAAATTACTTACTTTTTGTCCCCAAGGAATTTTCAATGCCAGGTCAAGGAGTTCAGGCATGTCTTTGTATTCAACGTAAAATTGTCGCATTCTCCAAAGATTTTGGGGAGAATAACTTTTTACGCCATCAATTTGCTTGTTTATGTCCTTTGATAAAGTGTCAACAATGGATTGTCCCCAGTGATGTTTTTTCTGATTATCAACAATAATTCTTCCAATTTCAAAATTCTGACCTAAGTGGATTTTGTTTAAAGACTTAAATGCCTGATATTTTGCAGAATTAATCGTGTCGATTATTTCTCTGAAAAAACTGTTATACGCTGATAATTTATCCATTTTAAAATTTATAATTTCTCTCACAACCGTGATAGAATCCAAATTTAAATAATTCTCTCACAACTGCGAGAGAATTGCGATGTTGTTTGTCAAATAAATGCTAACGTTGTTAGAAGTTCAAATGTGAATCTACTTTTACTTTGTATAGAAATGAATAGCATTACCAATCACCCATTTACCAACCGGAATTGTCTATTTTGTGTGAAGAGATCTCTGTGGATGGGCTGAAGGCAAATGGGATAATGGATTTGACAGGCCCAAAAAGGTCAACGGGGTCCGAGGGAGATACCGGTTTTTGCGACATTGGCTTGTGAAATGGTTTTCGGGGATTAAAAGTAAAACGGAATTATAAAACACGAAGTTTTTGGGCATGATCTGCTCTTTGGCGACTTCTCCATGAAGCAATACAATCTTATCCGACAAATCGTTATCTTTTAACTCCTGAACGGTGCCTGCCGAAATATGTTCCGCCCGGACTGAGCATCCCAACGAGTAGGGAGTGGAATAGATTTCATAGTGGGTCTCTCCGCATCGCAGGGTGGCTCCGCCGGTTCTCCAGTCCATCACATCAAGCAGGGTCTCCTCTGTTTCCCAACCGTTTTTTAATAACTCTTTTTTGAAATATTTCGTGGCTTGCCGGTTTTCTTCGCTCTCTACACTACGATCGGCAATCTTGAGGCATTACCGCGTGTAACCAAACATGATTTAATCTGATGGTTGATTCGGGTAGAAATCTATTCCCGACTTATAACATAAATATGGCCAAAAAATTAGGGTCATTAGCTCTTTGTTTTTCCTGCAATTAAGTTCATTTAATCGAGGTTTTAGATACAGTGAAAAAGTAAGAGGAGAAATTTCTCCTGTTGATTCATTCTGTTGTTTAATGTATTGGGCTGACTCGGAATTATTATTTTCTAAATAATATTTTAAATAAGAATTAGTCAACCTGACAGCATTGTATTTGTATTTAAATTTGAAACTTTCAAAAATCGAATCTGGCACGTTATTGATATTCTTAAAGATTTTTGGATTATTATACCGATAAAAATATTGAAACATGCCTTTCCTTTGTATCTTGTTGTTAAGGTTATTTAATTCTTTCACATTGATATGAGATATAATTTCGGTTGTTTCACCATTTTCGTGTTCCTTGATGAAATCTTTTAAGAAATCGTAATAACCGGATTCTGATTTTGGGTATGTAGCTATTATCGTTTTCTCAAAAAATGAAGCCATTTTACTCAGCATATTTTGTTCTCTGGTTTGAGATTTACTATTTAGCACGACACCAAGCATAGTGAGTATAAGTATGATTCTTTTCATTTTTTAAAAGCGGTTATATGCTTCAAGGTAGTCACTTACATTTTCTGTTTGCATTAATGTCTCAGGATTATCCAGATAAGGAATACTGATAAAACGATCTTTGTTAAGAATAGCTGGATCAATCTCAAGAGTATCTTCACATCCTTGAAACGTAAAGCACCCAATGAAACATGCCATTCCAAAAAGGTGAGTGAAAGATTTTGTAAATCTTAATTTGTTTTTAAAATTCATAACTTTGGAAAGTTTTTAGGAGGCCT
>CAZILU010000149.1:3153-7221 GCA_964540165.1 uncultured Mariniphaga sp. | reverse complement strand
GACCGAGTTGCGTCCGTAAACGCTCATCATAGAACATAGATTGATGATCTTTCCAGCCCTTTTTTGGATCATTCCCGGAACCACCCGCTTCGTAACGATCAGGGGAGCCACCAGGTCAACATCAATCACCTGTTTAAAATCGGCGATAGGCATATCGAGTATGGGTATACGTTTGATGATACCGGCATTGTTTACCAGAATATCAACCGGTCCAACCTCCTTTTCAATCTGTGTAATCCCACGGTCCACATCAGATTCACTGGTAACATCAAAATTCAGGGTGTACACATCAACCCCTCAAGCAGCATACTCCCTTTTGCACGCCTCCAGCTTCTCTGTGGAGATATCGTTCACACAAATACGGGCACCTGCCTTACCCAGCACTTTGCCGATGGCCATCCCAATGCCATGGGTTCCACCGGTAATCAGTGCAACCTTCCCGGATAAATCAAATAGTTGTTGTATCATTTTTATCTTATTAAAATTCATGTTCGTTTCATATTACAATTGTTTGTAAAAATTTATATTGGGTGGGGCCTCGAAATGACACCAAAATGTTATTTTACTATACTTCTCATTATGAACTACTTACGAAAATCTGATCTACAGCTCTTTATCTCAGATCAACGGCCTTGATATGGTCCATATCGGAGTAGTCGAGGTTCTCTCCGGCCATTCCCCAGATAAACATATAGTTACTGGTTCCTGCAGCCGAGTGGATCGACCAGTTGGGGGAGATCACCGCCTGCTCGTTGTGCATCCAGATATGCCTGGTTTGATCGGGCTGTCCCATGAAGTGGCATATAGCCTGATCTTCAGGAAGATTAAAATAGAAGTAGACCTCATTGCGGCGGTTATGCTGGTGCGGGGGCATGGTGTTCCATACACTTCCGGTCTTCAGCTCGGTCATTCCCATCTGCAACTGGCAGGTCTCTACCACCGTATTGATAAGCAGCTGGTTGATATTTCTCTCATTCGATGTCTCCAGAGATCCCAGGTGCAGCACATTGGCATCGCCCAGTTTAACAAGCTTCGTAGGAAACTCCTTATGTGCAGGTGCCGAGTTGATGTAGAAACGGGCAACATTCTGCGGATCATTGGAACGAAAAATCACCTCTTTGCTTCCCTTGCCAATATAGATGGCATCTTTAAAATCAAGCATATACTCCGTGCCATCGACTGTAATAGTACCGGCACCACCCACGTTGATCACACCAACCTCACGACGGTAGCAGAAAAACTCCGCTTTCAGGGGATCGATCGTCTCCAGTTTCAGGGGTTTATCCACAGGGACTGCACCTCCGACAATAAACCGTTCAATGGCGGAATATACCAGCCGTATGTTCCCCGGATCCATCACTCTCTCCACCAGAAACTCTTTTCTTATCTTCTCTGTATCATACGTTTTAAAATCGTCAGGATGGTATGCAAACCTCTCTTCATAAATCGTTGCCATAATAACTATTTTTTATTTAACTTTTGTTGTCTTAACAGTGCCTCCAGGTAGTAGTAGTCGGCATAGTTGATCGCTACGTCAACCTCACTGTTGCCAGGTTTACTCCCAACGCTGTGTTTCAGCAAAAATCCACCGTTGGTACCGTCATTCACCCGGTAGGCAGGCGTATTCAGGCTCTCAAGAATCTTATTGGCTGTTTCCAGGTATTGTGCTCCCTTTTCTGAATAAGTGCTCAGTTCAAGATAGGCCGATGCCATGATGGCCGCAGCAGAGACATCCCGGTTGGTATTAGGGATCGCCGGATCGCTAAAATCCCAGTAACTCACATAGTCTACCGGGAGGTTCTTCAAAATATAATCACCGATATTTTCGGCTGCTTCCAGGTATCTCTTCTCTCCGGTCTCCCGGTAGCACATGGTATAACCATAAAAACCCCAGGCTTGTCCCCGACCCCAAGACGAATCATCACTCAGTCCCTGATGGGTATTCTTTTTTGCCGGTTGACCGGTCAGCGTATCATAGCTGACTACGTGATAAGAGCTCCAGTCATCACGGTAATGATTTTTAAGGGTAACATCGGCGTGCGAAATGGCAATATCCCGGAATTTTGAGTCACCCGACTCTTTCGATGCCCAGAAAAGCATTTCAAGATTCATCATATTATCCACAATCACCGGGTAATCCCACTTGTCACTGTTATGATCCCACGACCTGATACAGCCGATGAGCGGATTGAACCGGGTGATAAGCGACTCGGAAGCCTGAAGAATCACATCCTTATAGGCTTCATTCCCGGTTAACCGGTAGGCATTCCCGTAACTGCAAAAAACCATAAAACCCAAATCGTGTGTATTGGTACGAAACTGAACACCATCGAGTTTGACGGTATTGGCCGTAGCCACCTCTTTCCAGTAATCATCACCGGTCATCTCATACATATACCAGAACGACCCGGCCGGAAAACCACAGGTCCAATCCCTTTGAGTCACCATCCAGTAACCTCCGTCCTTATAAGGATAGGAACGGGGGACCTTATCTTCAGGAATTACATCGACCAACACTCTGAGTTGTTTATCCAGTTCCTGCTTCAGAACCGGATAATCGATCTTGTTGCCACGATCTCCTCCACAAGAGGCCAGCACAACGACAAATACCAAATAAAAAAGATTTTGTAGTTTCATCTAATTAAATTTTTAGTTTGTATACATTTTTCTTATTAAATACATTCTGAATGTTATAACGCTTATTTGGCCCGATGGAACATTCACATTCAATATCTACAAATATAACAGTTAAATCAAGAGAAAAAAAATTAAATTGCAATCGATTGCATTTACCATTATTTATTTAACTTTACCGTTAAATTGCCTCCCCAACCGGAGGATTATATTTGTTATAAACACATCATATTCATTTACAATCAGATTTATACGTGGTGTTAAACATTGCATTCACCAACGAAAAAACAGAATCTGTTTTAGTGGCCGGTTCCTGACCTGCCAGAAAAAGAGAGAAAGATGACGAAACAATCCGGTACAACCATTCATGACATTGCAAAGGCGCTGAATATTGCGGCTTCTACCGTATCGCGGGCACTCAATAACAATCCGCTGATCAGTGAAGCAACACGAAAGCGTATTGAGCAGACGGCTCAGGAGATGGGCTACCTCCCGAACTCCCTGGCAGCCAACCTACGGACCCGGAGAACCAACACCATTGGAGTGATCGTTCCACTGATCAATCGGCATTTCTTCTCCTCGGTCATCAGTGGCATTGAAGAGGTCGCTTACAGCCAGGGATTTGCGGTCACTATCTCTCAGTCGAATGATAATTTTGAAAAAGAAGCAACGATTGCAAATACCCTGATTGCCAATCGGGTTGATGGGGTTATTGCGTCTCTTGGAATGCAGACAGAGGATATTGGTCACTTCCTGCAATATCAGAAGCGAAACATTCCGTTGGTCTTTTTTGACCGGGTGTGTGACCAGATAGAAACCGACAAAATTGTTGTTGACGACTATACGGGTGGATATATTGCCACCCGGCATCTGATTGACCAGGGAGGAACGCGCATTGCCCACATCGGAGGGCCATTGAACTTAAAGATATACCGCGACAGAATGGAAGGATACCGAAGCGCATTGCGTGAGGCCGGATTACACTGCGATTCAAAGCTTCTGCTTCACAACAGCCTAACCCTTACCGATGGTACCCGGGCCGTTGAACGGCTTTTTTCCGGTCGGCAAAAACCCGATGCCCTTTTTTGTGCCAACGACACCACCGCACTCAGTGCCATTCTATGGTTCAGAAAGCATGGAATTATAGTTCCCGATGATGTGCTGGTTGTGGGATTCAGCAATGAACCCTTCTCGGAGGTTGTTACCCCTTCCATCAGCACCATCCGGCAACCTGGATTTGAGATGGGACAAAAAGCAGCAGAGCTATTGATGGCACAAATACATAGAAAAGAGGCTCCCATTCATTACCAAACGATCACCATGCCAACCGAGCTGATTGTCAGGGAGTCGTCAACAAAACGAATCATCAACAGTAACTACACCCCATTACCTGGATAATTCAAGGGAAAAGTAAAAAGTAAAAAGGCAAAAGTA
>CAZILU010000149.1:1544-3053 GCA_964540165.1 uncultured Mariniphaga sp. | reverse complement strand
GAAAACATCAGAATGGCAACGTATATCCGATAGAGATCTGGTTGTACCGGAGAAAATTCCGGGTGGTATAATCGATGTAAATCCCATTGGCCACGTGAGGCAATGAAGCACCAATCATCAGATTTACAATCCCTTTAAAAGGATCGATGTCCGCATGGTCGGTCATAAAGCCAACCCCCGCGCCCAGGTAAGGGATCACCTTATCCGTTTGGAGTTCAATATCAAACAGGCCATTGACTGTAAGTCCCAGATCGGCCTCTTTTCCAAATCCGGCAAAGGCTTCCGGCATCAGGCGAACCGAACTATCTGTCACCTGATAACTCCACCGCACCCCCAGATTAACAGAAAAAACCTCTCCGGCACTTACTCCCCCAAAAAGGGCCAGGTTTTTATAGGCGAGCATCTGTCCCTCCGATGCAGAAGCGGCAGGAACAGCCATCTCATGCTTCTCCTGCAGAAACGGATCTATCTTTACTTTCTGATCTGCTTCTATTTTCTGGTCAGCCTCTGCTTTCGCAAGTAATTTCTCGTCTTCCCGGTTTTTCTCCCAGCCACGGTGAAGCGACTCCAGTTTCCCCGAGAGCTGTCCAACCTCCTTTTGTGTTGCGGATAGATCGCGGGAGATGCGATTGAGAAGCCGGTCTTTCTCACGATCACTTTCTAACTTCACTGCCAGCTGTGTCACAGCCTCTTCGGTCCGGGCGATCTGCAGCATCATCACCTGCAGCAGCGAATCTGAACTCCCGTCTTCTGGCCTAGCCTGGTCGTGTATCCGGTCCATCTCACCACCGAGGGAGTCCATCACTGCCTCCATCCGATCCAGTTGATCCGACAGAGCTGCCAACAGAACATCCTCCCTTTCTGTTGTTGAATCGACTCCATGAATATCTGCCGGCTTCTGCCGATCCAACTGCGCAATCACTTTACTCTGGTGTTCACTGACTTCGGGTTCAGCCCGGGCATCCGTTCGATGCCTGCCATCCGGCAGAGAACCGGAGAACCGTGTGGCGTCACCCGGCAGAGATTCAACAACCGCAGTTGTATCTTCAGGAAGGTGTCCGGAAGGTGGGATGCTCTTTTCGGTCGCAACCGCCGCACTTTCTGCCTGAGCAGAGCTGTCAGACCTGGCTCCGGAACGCTCTTCGTACAGCGGAGCGCCCTGCACCCCTGATGAACTGACAGGAAGCAACGTATCCGGGACGGTATTCAAAAGCCGAAGTGCCTGCAGCACAGAGACCAGCTCATCCGGGGTCATCCGAATAATGCTTTCCGATTTTTCGTAACGGTTCTGCGTTGCTGAGGGTGCCTTTTCTGCCGAATCCACAGTCGCCGGCAGCACCAGCAAAGAGTCGATCACCTCCTGCTGCTCAGCCAGGCGGGCATTCTTCTCCTCCATAAGAGCTTCATAATCGCTGACCACCCGGTTGAGCCTGGTGCTCTGTTGTTCCAGGTGTTCGCGTTCGATCGACTCAATCCGTTCATTCAGTAATACCCCGGCATCCTGCGGCT
>CAZILU010000149.1:0-1534 GCA_964540165.1 uncultured Mariniphaga sp. | reverse complement strand
ACGTTCTAAAAGGGATTCCAATGCAGAAAAGAGTTTTTCCCGATTGAAAAAGCGAGCTTTACACCATAAGCCGCACTGGTAACGAGATCCTCCGGCTCGGTCAGGTCTGCCATATCCTGCATGGTAGTCATCAATCCGTTGGCAAAAGCCATCAACTTCAACCTCCTTGCCAGCGGAAACTCAAGCCCCAACCCGCCCGATGCAAATACCTTATTGTCGGCGATCATCCCCTGAGGTGCCTGATAATCATCCAGCGCATTGATCCTTCCACCTCCCAGCGTCAGGTAGGGCACCAGACCCCGTGCCGCGTTCAGGCGAAAACGGGTCTCTCCACCCCAAAGAGAAGTTGGTACCGTTGATCCGAGATTATGTTCATCCATTCCATGAAGATAGTACCCACGGATACCAATATATCGTCCTAAGTCAAAACCAGCACTTAACCCGGCATACCACCCATCGTGAAAGGGAATCGATGCATCAAAATCGATAAACTGAACCATCGGCTCCAGCTGCAGACTTAACCCTTTTAGCCCGCCACTGAACTGATCCCGGAAGGCCAGATCGATCTCACTCAGCTCTCCGGTACGTTCACCTCCCAGCAAAAATGAAACCCGCCCCTTGACAGCCCAATCGGAGACCCGTCCGGTGTGAACGAGGGTTTCCGTCTCCGCAAGACCAGCACGCTCTTCCGGCGTTAAATAGACGACATAGGGATTGATGCGGTACGAGGTATTCAGCAGCTGAACACCGATATTGATCCGGTCGTGCAGATGAAAGGCCAGCCCGGCACCAGCACTCAGGTAAATCTGCCGGCTCTTTTCGGTATCCTCGGCTGAAACTCCCTGGATACCGGTGCCCAGGGTAATAAAAGGGACCAGACGCCGGCGCGACAGATTGGCCTGTAACTCACCTCCCATCCGTTCCAGGGAGGCATCCTTCTCATTAAAAAGGGCAGGCATCCCGGAAAGCTGACTGAAATCGGTAGTAAGCCCCGCCGATTTCAGGTAGATGGCACTCAGACTCATATACTCACCAAATCCAAATCCAAACTGTCCTCCCCAGGCAAAACCGTCAGCGATTCCCGATCGTTCATGGGTAAAATAGTATTCACCCGTCGGCACAAAATGATAACTGATCCCGCTCACCTGAGCACTTGCTTTAATTGAAAAACAGAAGTGCAACACAAAAAATCCCCCAAGCAACCAACCTAAATTTCGTTTCATAACAGCTGTATTAATCCTGAAAACCGGCTCAATTTCACACACACCAATAACATCACCCTTCCATTTCCAGGTAAACGGCATATGTTCGATGCGTAAATCCACTGTCCGGAAATAATCCCATTTAAAGATCATGATTTTTTATCAAAACAGCGAATTAATACATATGTTCAATAACACACCAAAAATTATTCCGTCGGATAAACGAATCGTTTCACTACCGAAGAAGAGAGCGATTGAGTAATACTGCAGCTCTTCTCCCGGTTTGATATCATCGACCACGGTCCAGCTGTACCGATCCTCTGCCGGCAACT
>CAZILU010000148.1:0-7244 GCA_964540165.1 uncultured Mariniphaga sp. | reverse complement strand
CGGAGGTTTTACCGATGGGACGTTGATTTTCTAAAGATATAGAACCCCCCTGCGGAGGTTTTTTCTAATCCCTATAAATCTCCACCTAATCTCCACTCAATCTCCACTTACTATCTACTTATTTCCTTCTTTTTCCAACAACCCTTCACAAGCATCTTCGAGGAGGTCTAACACCAGTTCAAATCCCTCATCGCCACCGTAATAGGGATCGGGAACCTCATCGTAATTCCATAGTTTCCGAAAATCGGTCATTTTATGGATTTTTTTCAGGTCTTCGGGACTGCGGGCCCACTGTTTAAGAATCTGGACGTTTTCGTCATCCATACCGATGATCAGGTCGAAGCGATCAAAATCGGTTTCCGGTTTAAACTGCCGGGCAATACTATCGAGTGAGTAGCCTCGTTTCAGGGCATGTTTCTGCATCCGTACATCGGCCGGTTCTCCGGCATGCCAGGCTCCGGTTCCGGCTGAGTCGATCTGAAACCGGTCGGCAATATTCATCTTTTTGGCCAAACCTGAAAAGACTGCTTCCGCACCGGGTGAGCGACAGATGTTACCCATACATACAAACAATATTTTTTTCTTAGTCTCCAATGAGTTATGCATTCCAGATTTCATACGATTTTAACGCTTGTTGAATTAACATTTCAAATCCGTTCTTCACCGTGGCGCCCCGTTCAGCGCCCTGCCGAAGGAATTTTGTGACTTCCGGATTATACACCAGGTCGAACATCAGATGCTTTTTTGTGATCCATTCGTAGGGAATGGAGGGAGCGGTGTCCACGTTGGGATAGGTACCCAGGGGGGTGGCATTGATGATCAGCAGCCGCTCTTCTATAACACCCCGGTCGATCGATTCATACGGAATTTCCATTTCATTAAGCTCTTCGATGGAGGCTGATATGAAATCAATCTGCCGCTTTTTCAGCACATACCTGATGGCTTTAGAGGCTCCTCCGGTTCCCAGGATCAGCGCTTTGTTATGGTGATCCAGCAACAACGGAGCCAGGGATGTTTCAAATCCCCAGGTATCGGTGTTAAAGCCTTTCAGAGATACACTCTTTCCGGCCCTTTCTATCCGCACCGTATTAACGGCACCCACAGCTTCTGCCGCAGGATCCAGCTCATCGAGGTAGGGGATCACTTGCTCTTTGTAGGGAATGGTAACATTCAGTCCGGTCAGTTCCGGATTGTCTCTGATCACCTCCGGAAAGTGGGTTATACTCTTGAGCTCATAATTTTCGTAGGTGGCATCTACCCGTTCTTTTTCAAACTTCTCGGTAAAAAAACGTTTGGAAAAGGAGTGTGTCAGCGGATAGCCAATCAGTCCGTATCGTTTCATCTTTTGATTTTTGATATTGCCTCCACGGCAAAAATAAGAACAAATCCGGCAACTGCCATTAAAACAGCTCCCATAAGCCAGGATTGATCACCGGTGATCTGTTCAAAGGTGCCCGGAAGGATATTCCTTTCGGTTAGCGGTTTCAGTTCACCATGGCGATCGATAAATGTTTCAGTCACCTCTTTCCAGGGCCACACTTTGTTGAGCGATCCTGCCATAAAGCCGGCCAACAGGGCTACCGTGAGGTTATGGTAGTTTCTCAGCAGCCACGACAGCAGGTTAGAGAATGCGATGATCCCCACCGCTGCCCCGGCCAGGAATACCAGTAATACCGGGAGGTTCAGACTGCCTACAGCTTCAAGGATAAACCGGTACATTCCTAATAAGACCAGGATAAAACTTCCTGAGATGCCCGGAAGGATCATGGCACAGATGGCGATGGCTCCCGAGAAAAAGATAAAAAGGGTTGATGTATTGGCCTCCGCCGGAGTGATGACCGTGATATACCATGCGATGGCTATTCCCGCCACACCCGCCACCATGGTTGATGGTTTCCAATGGTTGATGGTTTTTGCCACATAGATGGCAGAGGCAACGATCAATCCGAAAAAGAATGACCATACCAGCACCGGATAGCTGTTCAGCAGGTACTCCAGCCCTTTGGCTAAAGAGAAGATGCTGATGCCGATTCCCAGGACTACGCTGAGCAGAAAATTGCCATTGACCGCTTTCCAAAATGCAGTTAGCCGTCCTGAAAACAGGAGTTTCAGAGCCGACAGGTTGATGGAGCGGATCGATTCAATCAGCTCTTCGTAGATGCCTGTGATGAACGCGATGGTGCCTCCCGATACGCCGGGGATGACATCGGCAGCGCCCATGGCCATACCCTTCAGCGCCAGCATCGGATATCTGGAGTTACCCTTCTTTTTGTTGTTAATTCCTCCGCGACTCATTTGATAAAAAATTGATTCGTGTATCTTTTTATTTAACTGTTTTATTTGTCGAAATAAACCAGATAACTCCAGATTAACGATTATATTGGATGAAATAAACCGGTTTACTCCCAATAAAAATTAGCGCGCCAAAATAGTAAAAGAAAAGCAACTTGCGATCATCGGTGGTCTGCTTTTCCCCGGTGTTGATGAATATTTTACATGGTTGAAAGGCAATATTATTCCCGGTTGGAGTAGAACCGTTCCAAAATGGAGCCGTCGTTGGTCTCTTTGGAGAGCGCCTCAATGGTGTTTTTGGGCACATCGTTGACATCGAGCACAATCAATCCGTCGAGGCAGTTGTTAAATTTCGGATCGACGTTGAATGCAATGATTTTGGCGTTTAGTTTGATGTATTTTTTTAGCAAAACCGGAAGCCCGGAGTTCAGCTCGTCTAAATCGCCGATCGCTTTGTCAAGGCGGTTAATATCTCGCTCCATATTCTCCATCAGCAGGTTAATATCCTGATTGTCGCTTTTGAACCGGTATCGGTTTCGTGGTTGCACGTACTGCGCCATCTTCCAGTTGAGATGGTTTTGCATGATAAAGCGGATGATCAGGTCTTTTGAAATTTTTGAGTAGTTATTGCTGATGCTGACTGGTCCGATCAGGTAGCGGTATTCCGGATTTTTCAACAGGAAGTAGAGGATCCCTTTCCACAGCAGGAAGAGGGGCATGGGCTTGCGTTGATACTCACGGATAACAAAGGAGCGTCCCAGCTCCAGGCTTTCGCTCAGGACATTTCGGAACTCATCGCTGATGCGGAAGAGGGATTGCAGGTAAAATCCTCTCTTGCCATATTGCCTGAGGATGTCTTTTCCTTTGCCAATGCGGTATGCTCCTACGATTCGTTTCTCCTCTTCATCCCAAATGAACATCTGATGGTAATAGAGGTCAAATTCATCGATATCGATGCTTCGGTTGGTTCCTTCACCCACTTCACGGAAGGTCATCTCGCGCAACCGCCCGATTTCGTTCAGGATGTTGGGAATGCTTCTGGAAGGAGCACAAAAGGCGGTATAGTTTTTCAGGTTGAACAGGGTGTATTGCGGTTTGATCTGTTGAATTTCATTCAGGATCAGATCTGGTGGTACCGGGCTGATGATTGGTTCGGGTTTAACCTGGGGTTTCAGTGTGTAATTAAAGAACCGTTTCACCTCGATGGCAGATTCCATGCAGTAGGTTTTTGCCCGCAGGAACCGGCCGAACTGATATACATCGGCAAATTTATCCTGATCCTCCGTCTTGATTGGATTTCCGATTCTCAGTTTGATGTTTTTATGCCTCTTGCTTAGCAGCTCTGAAGGAAGCCGAACCTGGCGCAGCGATGGATGGATCTTTGCAATCAGGTGAAAAAGGCGGCTGTTGGTTCCCTGGAAGTAGGCCGGTACCACCAATACCCGGGCTTTTTTTACCCATCGCACCATCGGTAGTTCCCAAGCCTGGTCGGTGGTGTTTTCGAACGTACCATAGGTACTCAGATCTCCAGCCGGGAAAAGGCACAAGACGCCTCCCCGTTGAAGGTGGTTCATGGCTTCCTGAAAGCCTTCCGACTCATCGGCGGTTAGCGCCGGGTCTCTGTTTTCAAATGGATTGTGGCTGATAAAGAATGATGCTACCGGGTCAACTTTTTTTAGCAGGAAATTACCGATCACCTTTACATCGGGACGAACACGGGAGAGGTATTTGACAAGCAATAAACCATCGAATCCACCAAACGGATGGTTGGCAACAACGATGAGTGGTCCGGTAGCAGGTATCTTTTTTAACTCCAGCTCATCAAATTCAATATTGAATTCAAGGACACGAATGATCTCATCGATGAATTCGATTCCATGCCTGGATGCCATCTGTTCATAGATTTTGTTCAGTTTGTGAAATCGAAGGATATACATCAGAAATTTGGCGAAATACTCACCGCCTAACAGGGTAAATGCAGGCGCTGTTTTGAAAATATCTTTCAGTTTTAAAACTTCCATCAATGGTCAGTTATTTCGTTTTGGTTTTCCCGCTCGATTCAACAAAATTAGCACTATTTTTATCATAACCCGAAAAAAAATACTAATCTTGGCGTGTTAAGATATGGAAAGAAAGTTCGAAATGATTAATCGTTGGTTACCCACCTCACGTAAGGAGATGGATGCTCTGGGGTGGGACCGGGCCGATGTGATTCTCTTCACCGGAGATGCCTATGTCGATCATCCGTCGTTTGGTGCAGCCGTGATCGGGCGGGTATTGGAGGCAGAGGGTTTCCGGGTGGCCATCGTTCCGCAGCCCAACTGGAAAGATGATCTGCGCGATTTTCGCAAGTTAGGGGAGCCCCGCCTCTTTTTTGGCGTAACCGCCGGGAATATGGACTCTATGGTTAACCACTACACGGCCGGGAAGCGACGTCGCTCTGACGATGCTTATACACCGGGCGGACGGCCCGGGCAGCGACCCGATTACTGCACCATCACCTATGGCCGGATTCTGAAACAGCTCTACCCCGGTACACCGCTGGTCATCGGAGGCATCGAAGCTTCGCTGCGGCGGTTAACGCATTACGATTACTGGTCTGATCGCCTGATGCCCTCTATCCTGATTGATACGGGCGCCGATCTGCTGGTTTACGGAATGGGGGAGTATCCCATTGTTCGTTATGCCAGGCTTTTGGCGCAGGGCGTTCCGGCGGAAAAGCTGACGAACATTCCGCAAACGGCTTTTGCCGTGAATGCCGGGGCAGCCTATGCCACCCAAAAAAGCTGGGAGGAACTGGAGCTGGCTTCGCACGAAGCGTGCCTGGCAGATAAGAAAAAGTATGCCCGTAACTTTATGCATATTGAAATGGAGTCGAACAGGCTGGAGGCGAAAAAGCTGACCCAGCGCGCCGGCAACCTCCGGGTGGTTGTCAATCCGCCTATTCCGGTGTTGTCGGAGCCGGAGATGGACCGGATTTATGACCTGCCGTTCACCCGCCTGCCTCATCCCCGATACTTAGGGAAGGGTGAAATACCGGCATTCCGGATGATCTGCCACTCGGTGAATATTCACCGGGGCTGCTTCGGGGGATGTGCCTTCTGCACCATCTCTGCCCACCAGGGAAAATTTGTCTCCAGCCGGTCAGAAGCTTCGGTGCTCCGCGAGGTGAAGAAGATTATTGAAACGCCCGGATTTTCAGGACATATCACCGATTTGGGCGGGCCATCGGCAAACATGTACCGGATGCAGGGGAGAGATCTTTCGATCTGTCAGAAATGCTCGCGGCCCTCATGCATCTTTCCTGCAATATGCAACAATCTGGAAACCAGTCATGAACCGCTAATGCAGCTGTATGAAAAGGTACGTAAAGACCCGGGTGTGAAAAAAGTTACCATTGGCAGCGGTATCCGGTACGACCTGATTTTGCGTTCTGCAAAGAATAAAGCGGTTGATAAGATCAACCGCGATTACCTCCGGACGGTGATCAGACACCATGTGTCGGGGCGTTTGAAGGTGGCGCCGGAACACACCTCGGCACAGGTGCTGAAGCTGATGCGAAAGCCACCGTTTGAGCTTTTTGAAGCGCTGACGGTTTTGTTCCATCAGATCAACCGGGAGGAGCATCAAAATCAACAGTTGATTCCCTATTTTATCTCCAGCCATCCCGGCAGTAGTGCCGCCGACATGGCTGAACTGGCGGTGAAGACAAAAAAGCTCAATTTCAAACTCGAACAGGTACAGGATTTCACGCCCACACCCATGACTCTCGCTACCGTGATCTACCATTCGGGATACCACCCTTACACGATGGAAAAGGTATTTACGGCACGGCAGCAGCGTGAAAAACGTGACCAACGAAAATTTTTCTTTTGGTATAAGCGTGAATTTCGCCAGTCGATCATCGGGGAACTGAATGCCATGGGCCGGGGAGATTTGGTGCGGGAACTGTTTCGTTAATTTTTTCGATATAAAATCGGATATATAAAAATATCCTTACCTTTAAAACATAAAATTATTCGATATGAAGTCATTTAAACCATTGGTAATCGTAGCAGCTCTCTTTTTGAGCTCCTGTGCCGAGCTGATGCAGATCGCACAACAGACCCTAAACGAAGGGCAGCCTCTGACACAGACAGAGATCATTGCCGGCCTGAAAGAGGCGCTGGTGGTGGGCACCGGCAAATCGGTCGATATTTTGGGCGTCACCGACGGGTATTATAAAGATGAACTGGTGAAGATATTTCTTCCTCCGGAAGCGGATATCATTGTCGATAATATCGGCCGGATTCCCGGAGGCGATCAACTGCTGGAGGATGTATTGCTCCGCATCAACCGGGCTGCTGAAGATGCCGTTTCTGAAGCCAAACCAATCTTTGTCAGCAGCATCACCGGCATGACGATTAACGATGCCGTGGGTATCTTGCGCGGGGAGGACAATGCCGCCACACAATACTTGCACCGAACTACGTACGATCAGTTGTTTGCGCTCTACCGGCCCAAAATTCAAACCTCTATAGACAAAAAACTGGTGGGAAATATCTCCACGGCACAAAGCTGGAATACCTTGACCTCCAAGTGGAACGAGGTAGCTGCTACGTTTGTGGGGCAGCTTGCCGGACTGAAGCCTGTCAATACGCAGTTAGATGATTATCTGACGGGTAAGGCGCTCGATGGCCTTTTCCTGAAAATTGAAAAGGAGGAGAAGCTGATTCGCGAAGATCCATTAGCCCGGGTATCGAATTTGCTTAAACGGGTATTTGGCTCCCTGGATCGTTGATATTGCATTAAACTTTTTGCGAACCGGTTGGTTATTATTCATTAAAAATGAAACTATGTTATTGGAATTTGTAAGAATTGAGGAGGCAAATGACTTGCTCAATCAATTGATTGAACATCATCCGCATGCTATTTTTATGACCGATCACACCCTGAAAATTAAATATTACAAC
>CAZILU010000147.1:0-7329 GCA_964540165.1 uncultured Mariniphaga sp. | reverse complement strand
TTGATAATATTCATATTACCAAGCATTTTCAATGTTTCTTTATCCCGATCTGATATGCTTTTATCGTCGCGCAATAAAGTTCCATCCAAATCAGTGGTGACCATTCTTATTCTATAAGGATTCCTTTTGTCCACCTGTTTTATCTATCGGGTTAAAAAATCGGATTCTATGGCCATAAAAGTAGGGGATTTTTAAGAATCAGGAACGACATGAAATAAAAAAAACTGACAAAATAGGATTCGCCGTGCCAAATCGACAGCAGCCATACCATGGCATAGGCTTTGAAAAAGACGATACCCGATAAATTAGATTGTTAACTTAAAAGATAAAACCATGTCGAAAGGAAAAATTGGCGTTACCAGTGAAAACCTCTTCCCCATTATCAAAAAATTTCTCTATTCCGACCACGACATCTTTCTCAGAGAGATCGTATCAAATGCCGTAGATGCCACCCAAAAACTAAAAACACTGGCATCCAAAGGGGAGTATCAAGGCGATATCACCAACCTGAAGGTAGAAATCAGCCTGGACAAGGAGAACAGAACCATCACTGTTTCCGACCATGGAATCGGGATGACCGCCGATGAAATTGAAAAATACATCAACCAGATCGCCTTTTCAGGAGCCAATGAATTTCTTGAAAAATACAAAAAGGATGCCCATGCCATCATCGGGCATTTCGGACTGGGTTTTTACAGCTCTTTTATGGTTTCTGAAAAGGTAGAGATCCTGACTCGTTCTTACCGGGAAGGAGCAGAAGCCATCCGTTGGAGTTGCGATGGCACTCCCGAATACAGCATCAATCCCGATACCCGTGAAGCGGTTGGAACCGATATCATTATGCATATCAACAGTGACTCAGAAGAGTTTCTTGATGAGCATAAAATTTCAGAAATTCTGGAAAAATATGGTAAATTTTTGCCCATACCGATCGTTTTCGGAAAAATAAAAGAGTGGAAAGAGGGTAAAGAGGTTGAAACAGACAAAGATCGTCAGATCAACGAAACAGAGCCTGCCTGGACAAAAACGCCGACCGACCTGAAGGAGGAGGACTACAGTAATTTTTACCGGCGCCTTTACCCGATGGCCGATGAGCCCCTTTTCAATATCCACCTGAATGTTGACTACCCTTTTACCCTGACGGGAATTCTCTATTTTCCAAAAATAAAAAACAACTTTGAGGTTCAGAAAAACAAGATTCAACTCTATTGCAACCAGGTTTTTGTCACCGACTCGGTAGAGGGGATTGTTCCGGAGTTCTTAACGTTGCTTCATGGAGTTATCGACTCCCCCGACATACCGTTGAACGTATCCCGCTCCTATCTGCAAAGTGATTCGAATGTAAAAAAAATAAGCAGTCATATCTCTAAAAAAGTGGCTGACAGACTTTCCGATATTTTCAAAGAGAAACGGGAGGAGTTTGAGAAAAAGTGGGATGACCTTAAGATATTCATTGAATATGGCATGCTCACCGACGAAAAATTCTATGACCGGGCCATGAAATTTTTCCTCTTCAAAAATACGGAAGAGAAGTTTTTCACTTTCGAAGAGTATGAAAAACTGATCAAAGACAACCAGACTGACAAAGACAAAAAAATGGTTTACCTCTACACAACAAATAAGGAGGATCAGTTCACATTTGTTGAAGAGGCCCGCAACAAAGGGTATGATGTGCTTGAATTGAATGATGTTCTGGCACCCCATCTCATCAGCCGCTTTGAGCAGAAGCATACGGATAAACAATTTATACGTGTCGATGCTGATATCATAGAAAACCTGATCAAAAAAGAGGATAACCAAAAGGAGGAGCTTACCTGGGAACAGAAGCAGGAGCTATCACCGGTATTTCAGGCTGTATGTCCGGAAAACAACAACCACACGTTTATCGTTGACTTCCGCGACCTGGGAGAAAATGGAAGCCCCATGGTGATTACCCGTAGTGAATTTATGCGTCGCATGAAGGAGATGAGTACGGCCCAGGGAGGCATGAGTTTTTATGGCGAAATGCCCGACAGCCTGAACCTGGTAGTCAATACGTCGCACCCGTTAATCAAAAAAGTATTGAATGCTAAAGAGAAAAAGCTGGGATCCACCCTCGAAACGTTAAATGCGGAGATCAAAACAAAAAAAGATGAAATCGCCGTGCTGGAAAAAAACAAAGAGGGTAAAAAAGAGGAAGAGGTGCCTCAAAATGATAAAGAACAGCTCGACACACTGAACAGCGAATTGGTAAAACTGGAGGAATCAAAACGGGAAAAACTGAGCGGATTTGGCAAGAACAGTAAACTGGCCAAACAACTGGTCGATCTGGCACTTCTGGCAAATGGCATGCTTAAAGGATCCGACCTGGATAAGTTTGTCAAACGGAGTGTAGAATTAATAAAATAGCCGTCTAAATATCTGGTCTGTAAAAACAGGCCCTGAGAAAATATTTCGGAGCTGCTTCTTATGTGAACTGCAATTTTGATCACAACGATGGAAGAAGCTCCGATTATTTTTTGCGATGGTTGCAGGTACCATCCGGTTGTCCACAGCATAATCCACAAAAGAGAAGAAAACATGATCGGTCTGCACACGGCCAAAATCGATGAAATCTTTCCTGACTGATCATTTGGGGGATTACCCCCGGACGCAACAGAGGGATATAGCCTTGCCGAAAAAAAACATCAACCAGCTGACAACCAGGCACAATAAGCACGAATAAAAGTTTTCGGAGGGGTAGTGACTTAATTTATTTTCATTCTTTCTAAAATTATCCCAATATTTGTCAAATAAAACAGATTGTATGACAGCCAATAAATTAGTACCTGTTGCTTGCGTTATTGCTTTAATCGCTTTGTTCTCCTGTACACAAAGGAAAAACAGGGAGGTTGTTAGCGATGATTTTTCCGGATCACAAAGCTGCAGGCAGTGTCATGAGCGGTTTTACCAATTATGGGAACCTTCGTTTCACGGAAAAGCCATGCAACCGGTAAAATCAGAATTTATAAAGGAGTACCAACTACCCGAGAGTTCACCGATGGTCATTGAAGGAAAGAGCTACCAAATCATCTATGAAGATTCATCGATGGTAATGACTGAAAACGAAAACGACGGGCAGATGAACCGCTACACCATTGAATGGTCATTGGGAGGGAGAAATGTGTTTACCTTCCTGGTTCCACTCGACAAAGGGAAGCTGCAAACGATTCCGTTGGCATACGATGTAAACCGGGGATTGTGGTTTAACTATCCGGAATCGGCCATACGCCATTTCGTTGACATGTCAGAAGATGAAGCCTTACCATGGAAAGACCGCATGTACACTTTCAATACCGGTTGTTACAACTGTCATGTCAGCCAGTTATCTTCGAATTTTGATCTGGAAACCGAGACATATCAGACCACCTGGCGCGAGGCGGGCATCAACTGCGAGACCTGCCATGGACCCAGTGCCGAGCACGTTCGAATATTCACGGAGGCTAAAGAGGGGGAGGTTCCTGAGAACATGGGACTTATCGTTACCAGCACCTTTACTCCGGAGCAGCACGACGCATCATGCGCGCCATGCCACGCAAAGGCCAGTCCGGTAACCAGCAGTTACATGCCCGGAGAACCTTACTACGACCATTTCAACCTGGCCACCCTGGAGGATCCCGATTTCTACCCCGATGGCCGTGATCTGGGAGAAAACTATACCATGACCGGCTGGGAGATGAATGCCTGTCAGACAAATAGCGACATGCACTGCGTAACGTGTCACACATCGAGCGGTCGCAACCGTTTCAAAGACAATCCCAATCAGGCCTGTATCGGCTGCCATACCGAACGGGAAGGCAACCTGACGGAACACACGATGCATCCGGCCGACAGCCCGGGATCCACATGCATCAACTGCCATGCGCCCAGCCGTGAATTTGTCGGGCACTTTATTCGCAGCGATCACTCCTTCCGGCCACCCATGCCAGAAGCGACCATCCGCTTTGGCTCTCCCAACGCCTGCAACCAGTGCCACGATGACAAACCGGCTTCATGGGCTAATGCCATAGTTAAAAAACGCCCGAACGGCAACTATCAGGAAGAGACCCTCTATTGGGCTGAATTGATCAAAGAGGCTCGTGAAAACCGTTGGAACCGGCTGAATGAGATGTTGCAAATCGTAGACGAGAACCGATACAACGATATCGTTACAGCCTCTTTCGTACGGCTGTTGGCCAATTGCCCCAACGATGCCAAATGGGAAACGATAACCAGAGCAATGACGGAAAGCAGCTCCCCCCTCGTTAGGGCAGCTGCCGCAACCACATCGAACGGACGCATGACGAATGATACCAGAACGGCACTGGTAAAAGCCGCATCCGACGAATTGCGGCTGGTTCGTGTATCTGCCGCTGCCTCGCTGGCAGGATTTGACGACAACCGTTTTACAGAAGCTGAAAAAGAGACCGTTACCAAAGCAACAGAGGAGTACATGGCCTCAATTCTGGCCCGGCCCGACGACTGGAGCTCACACTACAATATGGCTATCTACCATCAAAATGAAGGCGATGTAAACAAAGCACTTCACTCATATGAAACAGCAGCCCGCCTATACCCGGAGTCACTAATGCCACTGATAAACAGCAGTGTCCTCTACTCCTACTTAGGCAACCAGGCCAAAGCCGAAGAGAACCTGAAAAAAGTACTGGAATTTGATCCCGACAATGAAGCTGCCAGCCTGAACCTGGGATTACTGTTCGCCGAACAGGGGAAGCTTGATACAGCTGAATCAGCATTGCGTACCGCATTAAAAGCCAATCCGGAACAAGCGGTTGCTGCCTATAACCTTAGTGTTATCGTCTCCCGGAAAAATCTTCGGGAAGCTGTAGAATTTGCCAAAATAGCTGCTATATCTCGTCCCGATGATCCAAAATATGGATATACCCTGGCCTATTACCTCATGGAAAACAGTCAAAAGAGTGAAGCGGTTAAGACATTGCAGAAATTGATCAGCGACCATCCCACATACATGAACGCCATAAGCTTTTTGGCGGAGATTTACAGGCAAGACGGAGAGACAAAAAAAGCAGAACAACTTTACAGAGAAACCCTTAAAAAAGAGGGCATTCCCGAACAAGACCGGCAAGCCATTGAACAGGCTTTAAATGCCATTCAAAAAGACAGCTAAAATTCACAGAATCGATCGCAAATCGATCAAAAAGTGTTTTTATATCAGCCAACTAAAATTCAGAAAATCTTTGAAAATTTTATTTGATAATTTGAAGTATGTTAATCGTCCTTTCTCCGGCAAAATCGCTCGATTTTTCGCAGCCATCCGAAACAACTGATTATTCAATTCCACCGTTTCTGTCTGAAACGGAAAAACTGGTAAAAAAACTTAAACTATTCAGCCCTGAACAATTGGTTAAATTAATGGGAGTCTCCCCTGAGCTGGGGAAGTTGAACGCGGAACGATACCAGAACTGGCATTTGCCATTCACCCCCGAAAACGCAAAACAGGCTGTCTTTGCATTTAGCGGAGAGGTATACACAGGCCTCCAGGCATCAACCCTTTCGGAAAAGTCTTTGAACCATGCCCGGAAGAAGCTTCGGATCTTATCAGGCCTGTACGGATTGCTTCAACCACTTGACCTCATCCAACCCTACCGACTGGAGATGGGAACCCGGCTGCAAATGGGTAGAAACATTAATCTGTACCATTATTGGGGCAATAAGATAACCGATGCAGTAATCGAAGCAACAGAAAATTCAGGCAGCAAAGTTCTGGTAAACCTTGCCTCAGCAGAGTATTTTAAAAGCATCAGAACCGATAGGTTAAAGCTGCCCGTGATCACGCCTGTTTTTAAAGAGCACAAAAATGGCAGCTATAAAATCGTTACGGTTTATGCGAAAAGAGCACGGGGATTGATGACCCGGTTTATTTTGGATAACAACATTGATAATCCCGATGACATCCAGGCATTTGATGTCGATGGCTACCATTTTAATCCCCGGATGTCAAAACTAGAAGCGCCTGTCTTTACCAGAGGATAACTTATCGGCCATCGCATCGGCTAATTGAAGCAGCATCGCTTTGGAATCCATTTTTAGCGCGCCCAGCTCTTCAACCGGTTCGCACACCAGTTCCCATTGAATCCGATCGGCAAAAAGCTTCAGGTTTTTTACTCCTCCCCCATTCCACGAATAGTTTCCAAAGATCCCCAGTAAGTGATTTTTGGGGGCCATATGCTCGATGGTGGACAATAGCATCTCCACATTGGGAAAGAGAGCGTTATTATAAGCAGGACTGCCGACAATAAATCCCTTATATTTAAAGATATCGTTGATAATGTATGAAGCATGTGTTTTAGATGCATCATATACCCGGATATCCTTAATACCCCGCTCTGCAAGCCTCCGGGCGATGACCTCTGCCATCTGCTGGGTATGTCCATACATCGATCCGTACACAATCACCACACCGGGATCGAGGTCATAGGAACTCCACTTATGATAACGGGTTAAGACCCAGTCCAGATCACTCCGCCAAACAGGCCCGTGAGTAGCGGCAATCATTCGAATGTCGAGCGGCTGCAGTTTCTTAATAGCACGCTGGGTATGCGGGCAATACTTACCAACGATGTTGGTAAAATAGCGCATCACTTCTGTTTCATAAAAATTCAGGTTTATCTCATCATCGAAAATACCTCCGTCCAGGGTACCATAACTACCAAAGGCATCGCCTGAAAACAAAATTTTCTGTGTCTCCTCATACGTGACCATCGTTTCGGGCCAGTGCACCATAGGAATGGTTTGAAACTGCAAACGGTGCTTGCCCAACGCCAGACAGGAATCATCCTGCACCAGGTGTATCCTTTCAGGTTCAAAATAATAACTTGCAACCAGAGCGAAGGTCTTTTTGTTACCTACCAGCGTAATATCGGGGTACTTTTGTATGATTGCCTTCATCGCACCCGAATGATCGGGCTCCATGTGGTTAATAACCAGGTAATCGATTTTTCTTTGGCCTATAATCTCCTCTATGCTCTCTAAGTACGCATCAATATAAGATCGCTCAACCGTGTCGATCAGCGCAATTTTCTCGTCAACAATAAGGTATGAATTATAGGAAATTCCATGGGGGATAGGCCAAAGATTCTCGAAGAGGTGAGTACGCCGGTCGTTGTATCCCAAAAAATAGATATTTTCAGCTAAATTGACATATTGCATCGGTTCTGATTTTAGTATTTGAGTGGCGAATTTAATCAATTTGGGGCGAATGTCGGTTCAAAAATTGGATCGAAAAAGGGAAACGGCAAAAAAGTTTTATCTTTGACTGCAAAGAAAAGTTGATGACCATCGAGAAAAAAA
>CAZILU010000146.1:0-7455 GCA_964540165.1 uncultured Mariniphaga sp. | reverse complement strand
ATTGAAGTAAAAATAAGAATTTAAACGGAAAATTGTTAACGTGAAAAGGATTTTCATCTAATTAAATTTTCAGTTCATATACATCTTCTCAACAAATACTTTTGCCGGTTTCATCTCGTTTTCCCGGCCCGATGGAACTCGCATACATTTAATTTGCCTCACTCCATCGTTTATTTTACTGGTGTTCGACAGAATACGCAAGCGTATTTCGTATAATTTGTGGCAAAATCCTGCCATGCTCGTTTCATCTCCTTTTATTTTTTGCTGCTAAAAAACAGAGAAATTTTTCTCTGTTTAATGGCATCAATTCTTTTGATATTTTGTAAATTTACCAAATCCTTAAGGAGAATGATTCTTATTTAGGGATATTTTTCGAAGGATTAGAAGTGAAAAGAGAGGAATCAAATGAACATATTGAGAATTTAAAAGAGACAAATTATGGAAAATCAGTCTGAGAAAGTGAGTAAGTGCCCGGTGACCGGAGCGATGGGTAAGTCCGGCATGGGCGGAGGTGGAACCAAGAGCCGTGATTGGTGGCCGAACCAGTTGAAGCTGAACATTCTGCGTCAGAACTCTTCGCTGTCGAATCCGATGGGAAAGGATTTTGATTATGCTGAAGCGTTTAACAGTCTGGATTTTGCAGCTTTGAAAAAGGATCTGCATGCGTTAATGACCGATTCGCAGGCGTGGTGGCCGGCCGATTACGGTCACTATGGTCCGCTTTTTATCCGTATGGCCTGGCACAGTGCCGGTACCTACCGGACGATCGATGGTCGGGGTGGCGGAGGAACCGGTCAGCAGCGGTTTGCTCCGTTGAACAGCTGGCCTGATAATGTGAATCTGGATAAAGCGCGCCGGTTGCTTTGGCCCGTCAAGCAGAAATATGGCCATAAGATATCGTGGGCTGATCTGATGATCCTGGCTGGCAATGTAGCTTTAGAGTCGATGGGTTTCAGAACGTTTGGCTTTGCCGGTGGCCGCGCCGATGTATGGGAACCGGAGGAGGATGTCGACTGGGGATCGGAGAAGCGCTGGTTGGAGAATGATGGCAGGGATTTAGAGCTTGACAAGGTGGATAATCCGTTGGCTGCCATTCAGATGGGTCTGATCTATGTCAATCCGGAAGGACCCGGTGGCAATCCCGATCCGCTGGCTGCGGCCAAAGATATACGCAACACCTTTGCCCGTATGGCGATGAACGATGAGGAGACGGTAGCCCTGATCGCCGGGGGGCATACCTTTGGAAAGACCCATGGTGCCGGCGATGCGGCCCATGTGGGACCGGAGCCCGAAGCTGCCCCGATGGAGGAGATGGGTTTGGGTTGGAAGAGCACCTTTGGAACCGGTAAAGGGGGCGATACCATTGGCAGCGGACTGGAGGTGATCTGGACTCAAACGCCGGCGAAGTGGAGTTACTATTTCTTTGATAACCTGTTTCGCTATGAGTGGGAGCTGACGAAGAGCCCGGCCGGTGCCTGGCAGTGGGTGGCCAAAGATGCCGGTAATGTGATGCCCGATGCACACGATTCGAAGAAATGGCATCGTCCCACCATGCTCACCACCGACCTCTCGCTGCGGTTCGATCCGGCGTATGAGAAGATCTCCCGCCGCTTTTATGAGCACCCGCTGGAGTTTGCCGATGCGTTTGCCCGTGCGTGGTTTAAACTGACCCACCGCGATATGGGACCCAAATCCCGTTACCTGGGACCGGAAGTGCCGAAGGAGGATCTGCTCTGGCAGGATCCGATACCTGCCCTGAACCATAAGGTGGTTGACGATGCCGATGTGGCTGCCCTGAAAAAGCAGGTGCTGGCATCGGGCCTTTCTGTCTCCCAGCTGGTATCTGTTGCCTGGGCTTCAGCATCTACGTTCCGTGGCTCCGATAAGCGGGGTGGTGCAAACGGTGCAAGGATCAGGTTGTCTCCCCAGAAGGATTGGGAGGTTAACAATCCAAAACAGTTGAAAGAGGTATTGAAAAAACTGGAGACTATCCGTGAGGCATTTAACAGTGCACAGACGGGTGGTAAGCAGATCTCCCTGGCCGATTTGATCGTATTAGCGGGGTGTGCTGCCGTAGAGAAGGCTGCCGCCGATGGCGGTCATAAAGTTACGGTGCCGTTTACCCCCGGAAGGATGGATGCAGCACAGGAGCAGACCGACATCGACTCATTTGCAGTGCTGGAGCCGTTGGCCGACGGTTTCCGAAATTATAAAAAGGCGAAATATGCCCTCTCAGTCGAGGATATGCTGGTCGATAAAGCTCAGTTGCTCAATTTAACGGCACCTGAGATGACAGTCCTCGTGGGTGGAATGCGGGTGCTGAATACCAATTATGACGGATCGAAACACGGCGTATTTACCGAAAAGCCGGGCGTGCTTACCACCGATTTCTTTGTCAACCTGCTCGATATGGGAGTCGTCTGGATGCCAAACTCCGAAACGAAAGAGTGTTTCGATGGGCGTGACCGTAAAACGGGTAAGATCAAGTGGACCGCTACCCGGGCCGACCTGGTCTTTGGATCAAACTCCGAGCTTCGTGCGTTGGCTGAAGTTTATGGAAGCTGCGATGCCAAAGAGAAGTTCGTGAACGATTTTGTGGCCGCATGGAATAAGGTGATGAATCTGGATCGCTTTGACCTGGTATAATCAGAGTCTGACCAAAAAGTCCGCTGACTGCGTTGCGCTTGCTCTCAAAATGGTCATTTATATCCGGTAAACTCACATTTTTCGGGCTTCACGAACCTTGTCAGCGAACTTTCTAATCCAGACTCTGGAATTTAGAGAGAGATATTATAAAGTTAGGTAATCAGATGTAATTCCATGCCGGTGTGCATGATGGAATGTGCCGGATACCATGGCATTGCATCTGATTTCTAAAAATTTTATTTCATTAGCCATGGAGTTCCCGATTGAAGAGATACGCAATAAGCTGTCGGAAAAAGGGTTGAAAATAACGCCGCAGCGTTTGGCAATCCTTGACGCTATCTACCGGCTGGGCAGTCACCCTACCGCCGATCATATCATTGAATACATCCGGCAGTCGAATCCCAATATTGCCTCCGGTACGGTATATAAGGTGCTTGATACATTCATTGAAAAGAACCTCGTAAAAAAGGTGTACACAGAATCCGGTGTCATGCGTTATGACGGAGTTCTGGAAAATCATCATCATCTCTACTGTTCTGAAAATGACACCATTGATGATTATGTTGATGAGGCGTTAGACAAAATTCTTCGGGAATATTTCAAAGAGCATAAAATCAACGGTTTTCAAATCACTGAATTTGCCCTTCAGATTAAAGGAATTTATCATAAATAATTACCGTTCCTTCGCAATCACACACTGGCTTTTTTTTACCAACCCGCCCGTTGATAATAAACTGTTGATAAAGAATTGAAATTTTCAGACCCCAATAACTTATAAATGTCTTACCTTTGACAAAATTAGTCAACACAGATAATGTCAACATTAGGATTGAAATTAAGAGAATTAAGAGAACAGGCAGGATTATCCTTGAGAAAAGCTGCCATTCAAGTAGATATTGACGTTGCGATATTAAGTAAAATGGAACGTGGTGAGAGAAAATTCTCAAAAGAATTGGTTTTGAAATTGGCAGACCTCTATAAAGCAAACTCTGACAAATTAATAATTGATTTTTTAAGTGAAAAGGTACTTTACGAATTAGAAGACGAAGAATTTGGACTTGAAGCACTGAAAGTTGCAGAGAAACAATTGAAATATAAAAAGGATAAGGACAAAAAATGAAAATACAGAAAATTACAATTCATAACTTCCGTTCAATAATCCATCAGGTAATTGATTGTAAAAATGAATTTGTGAAAACTAAAATTTCAAAGCTTCATGGTTTTGAAAAAGATTTTGAAGCATTTTTAGGGATTAAGTCTGATAACAATCGAAAAGATTTAAAACCGCTTAATGTTTTGAAAAATTATGAAGATGGAAATATTACAGGGGAGAAAATTG
Organism: uncultured Mariniphaga sp.; assembly: GCA_964540165.1. Lineage (GTDB taxonomy): Bacteria > Bacteroidota > Bacteroidia > Bacteroidales > Prolixibacteraceae > Mariniphaga. The sequence goes on along the minus strand of CAZILU010000146.1, from coordinate 3,470 downwards.
AAGAGTTAAAAGAGATTATAAAAAACGTAACGATATAAAGCCATGCCAACACTCCAATTCAAAGGAAAAAACATTATCTGGAACCACCATTTGGCCGTTCCGTTTCATACATTGGACGAAGTGCCCGAACTGCATTACCAACCCGAAAAAGCAAACGGGAATATGATAATTGAGGGTGATAACCTTATTGCTTTAAAAGCACTATTACCGCAGTTTGCCAGGAGGATTAATGTTATTTACATTGACCCACCATATAATACAGGAAAAGAAGATTGGATTTATACAGACAAGTTTAACTCACCTCTTTTTATTGAATGGTTCGGGAAAGTTGTAGGTAAAGATGATTTGAATAAACATGAGAAATGGAATTGTATGATGGTACCTCGACTGCGACTTTTAAGAGAGTTGTTGATAGAAAGCGGTGTGATAATAATATCTTGTGATGATAACGAATATAATCATCTCAAGTCTCTTATGAATGAAATTTTCAGCGAGGATAATTTTATTGGAAATGTTATTTGGAAAAATGCAACAGATAACAATCCAACTAATATTGCAATTGAGCATGAATATATTTTGATTTATGCCTTTGATAAAACCAAAATTTCCAATGAATGGAAATCTTCTGTTTCGGATTCAAAAGTAGAATTAGTAAAAATAGGGCAGCAATTAAATGAAAATTACCATACACAGCAAGAACTTCAAAGAGCATATAATAAATGGTTCAGGGATAATAAAGCTTTTCTCGGAAAGCTTGACAGGTATAAATACATTGATTCAGGAGGTGTATATACAGGAAGCCAAAGTGTTCACAACCCAGGAAAAGAAGGTTACAGATATGATATTATTCATCCTAAAACAGGTAAACCATGTAAACAACCATTAATGGGTTATCGATTCCCTGAAACCACAATGCAAGAACTGTTGAATGACGGAAAGATACTTTTTGGTGTTGATGAATCAAAAATTATTGAATTAAAGGTGTATGCTCATGAATTCAATGATAAATTATCAAGTGTTTTTGAATTGGATGGAAGGTTAGGTGCATATGATTTACGTAACCTTTTTGGCACGGTACCTTTTAGAAATCCAAAACCTGTCCAATTACTAAGCCATATATTACCATTTATGGTTGATGAGAATGGTATTATTCTCGACTCTTTTGCCGGTTCTGGTACCACTATGCACGCAGTAATGGAACTTAACAAAGAAGATGGAGGAAATCGCAAATGTATAATGGTGCAAATGCCTGAAAATTCAGTAGCAGAACCCGACAAAAACATTTGCAAAGATATTACTAGAGAAAGGGTAAAGAGAGCAATCAACAAGTTTAATTTAGATTCGGGATTTAAATATTACCGGCTCGGTATTCCCCTCGATGCCGAAACCATGCTGGCAGGGCAATTGCCAACTTACAAACAGTTTGCAAAATATGTGTATTACTTATGCACAGGTGAAAACCTTGAAGTCGAAGAAAAAATAAATGAGGAAGATTATTTTGTTGGTGAACACGGTAAGACAGCTATTTACCTCATTTACAAACAGGATTACGAAACGCTTACCCGCCTTGCCCTTAATCTGACACTTGCAGAGAAAATGAAGCAACAGCAAGCGGGCAAAAAACGGATTGTTTATGCTCCGTCATGCTTTTTGGATGAAGAATATTTAACCGACAATCAGATTGAATACGTTGGTATTCCTTATAATTTGTTTCAAAGGAGCTAACACATGAAAAAGGAACTAGTAAGATCATTAACTGATACATTTCAGGAACATTCTCATACAACCGAAAATGGTATTGAGTTCTGGTTTGCCAGAGATATTCAACATTTACTCGGATATACTGAATGGCGAAACTTCACCAATGTAATTACCAAAGCAAAAACATCGTGCGAAGTCAGTGGAAATAATATTTTCGACCATTTTGTTGACATCAACAAGATGGTTACTATTGGCTCTGGAGCTCAAAAATCTGTTGATGATATCATGCTTACCCGCTATGCATGTTATCTTATTGCCCAAAACGGAGATCCCAAAAAAGAGCCCATTGCATTTGCACAGAACTATTTTGCAGTTCAAACACGAAAATACGAAATAATTGAACAACGTATTAATGATTGGGAGAGATTACAGGCAAGGGAAAAGCTAAGCTTATCAGAAAAAGAACTCTCAACCATTATATACGAACAAACAGGCAGCGATAAAAACTTTGGCATTATCAGAAGTAAAGGAGATGCTGCTTTATTTGGCGGTAAAACTACCCAACAAATGAAAAACAAATTGGGCGTTCCTAAAGACCGTGCCTTAGCGGATTTTTTACCAACCATTACAATAAAAGCCAAAGATTTTGCAACCGAAATCACAATTTTTAATGCAAAAGATAAGGTATTGAAAACCGAAGGGGAAATTTCTGCTGAGCATATTAAAAATAACAAAGGTGTCAGAAAACTCCTGCTTGACCGTGGTATAAAACCAGAGGAATTACCTGCTGAAGAAGACATCAAAAAGCTAGAACGCAGGGTAAAAAGTGAAGAAAAGCAAATTGGCAAAAAACCTGATAAACTAACAGAGTAATATGTATTTAAAAAAATATCAGATAAAAGTTGTAAACGCACTCAAGCAGTTTTTACAAACTGCCCGTGACACTAAAACATCGTTTGACATTGCGAAACAGGCATTGCCTTCAACTATGCGTCATACGTTGAATTGGGTGCAAACAACTTTTCAAACAAGTAGTTTGGAATATAAGGACCGTTGTACAAACGGGTTGGGAAACAGTTATCCCCGAATGATAATTAAAGTTCCGACAGGTGGCGGAAAGACATTGCTTGCCGTTGAATCAATTCGTGAATATCAAAACCTTTTTGCTCAAAAACGCACGGGGCTTGTGGTATGGATTGTTCCGAGCGAGACTATTTACAGCCAAACTGTTCAAAAAATCAGGGACAAAGGAAATCCTCTACGTCAGTTATTAGACCAGTGTAGCGGAAACCGAACGATTATCCTGGAAAAAGGACAACGATTAACGACCAATGATATTGAAGAAAATTTGGTTATTCTTTTTGTTATGATTCAGTCAATCAGTCGCACCAATGGAAAAGAAGCGTTAAAAGTTTTTCAGGATAGTGGCGGCTATGACAGTTTTTTTCCTGCCGATAATCGTTATGACTTACATGAGCAGTTATTAAAGCAAGTTCCAAACCTTGATTTTATTTCACCACTTGGAACAGAACAACCTTTAATAAAGACAAGTCTTGGAAACGCAATTCGTATTTCAAAACCGTTCATAATCATTGATGAAATTCACAAAGTGTTTTCTGAAAATGCCAGAAAAACTATTGATAGTTTAAATCCTGAATTTGTTCTTGGCTTTTCGGCTACACCAAAAGCTGAAATGAATGTTTTGGTCACCATCACAGGGCTTGAGCTTAAAGAGGAGGAAATGGTAAAACTCGACATGCACATTCTCC
>CAZILU010000145.1:0-7520 GCA_964540165.1 uncultured Mariniphaga sp. | reverse complement strand
CACGTTGCTTCGGCCGAAGCGATAACTTGTGTGGAAAAGATCGCCGGAAAGAATCCGGATCCTATCGATTATTCGAACATCCCGGGGTGTACATACACCTCTCCGGAAGTTTCATCGGTTGGTATGACTGAAGCAAAGGCTAAAGAGGCTGGTTATGAAGTTAAGGTGGGTAAATTCCCCTATTCGGCCAGCGGAAAAGCCAGTGCGGCCGGTCAAAAAGATGGTTTTGTTAAGCTGGTTTTTGATGCCAGGTATGGTGAACTGTTAGGAGCCCATATGATTGGCGGAAACGTTACCGAGATGATTGCAGAACTGGTCGTTGCCAAAAAACTGGAAATTACCGGCCACGAACTGATTAAAACCATCCACCCGCACCCAACCATGAGCGAAGCGGTGATGGAAGCAGCTGCAGCTGCCTACGGTGAAGTTATCCATATTTAATCCCATATAATCAGATTGAAAAAAGCCGCAATTTTAAGCGGCTTTTTTTAGTGTGCTGTGCATGGTAAATAACTTAATGGTGAGAGGTAGTTTAACAGGGGAAATACTACCAGCCATATTTCAGGAGATTTTCCTGCGGATTGCTGTAGCGTAATATTTTGAACTTATCAAGGGGAAGAAGAGAATCATTGGATAGAAAAAAAGGTTGTTCTGTTCGAATATTCCACAAGGGGTTGAAAATCAATAAATATATTTTGCGAGTTGATATTTAGTTATAAATTTGTCTAACCGATTGCAGAAGGAATCGGCATAAATTTATGGCTAATGGTCATAAAAAGAGAATGTTTTATAAAAAAAACTAAATTCTAAAAATTAGACAAATGAAGAAATTATCATCGATTGCATTGCTTATGATGCTTGCCTCCGTGATGTTTGCCGGTGGATTGTTAACGAACACCAATCAGAGTGCGCAGTTTATCCGCATGATGTCGCGGAATGCTTCGACCGGCATTGATGCCGTATATTTTAATCCGGCCGGACTGACCATGATGGAAGATGGCTGGCATTTTGCTGTTTACAGTCAGACCATATTACAGACCAAACCGGTTGACAGTAAGTTTCCCTTATTGAATGACGGTAAATATGAAGGTGAGGTTACGGTTCCGGTCTTTCCGACGGCTTTTGCGGTTTATAAAATGGACCGGCTGGCATTATCGCTGGGATTTGGACCTAATGCCGGTGGTGGTTCAGCGGTATTTGACAAGGGATTACCCTCCTTTGAAATTCCGATTTCAAAGGTTGTTCCTGCTCTTGGCGGACTGAGCCAGATCAATCCGGCTTTAAACGTTACCGGATATGCTGCCGATCTCTCTTTCGATGCCAGTTCTGTTTTCTGGGGAGTTCAACTGGGTGCCTCTTATAAAGTAAACGAAATCTTTTCGGTTTATGGCGGTGTCAGGTACTTACCCTCGAAAAACAGCTATTATGGAACGATAAAAGATATTCAACTGAAGATAAATGATCAGTATTTTGAGGCTCCTGCATGGTTGACCGAAACCTCCGGGATTGTCGGTGGTTATGCTTCTCAGGCCGGAGCTGCAGCAACACAGTTAACAGGAACAGCGAATAATTTGCAACAGTATATTACCCAGGGCGCCGGACAATATACCCTAAGCCAGTTGCAAACCATGGGATACATCAGTTCAGCCCAAAAGGCTCAACTTGAGGGGGGATTGATATCCATCGGTTATAATCCGGCTGAGGTTGCTGCTATGAATCTGAGTACGGTTCAGGGAACCTATGCCGGGGCAGGTGCCAATTACGCTGCCACTTCTGCGCAATTAGGCGCAGTTTCGGCAGACTTGGCCAATAATTCGGATAAGCTGGCTGACAAAGAGGTTGATGCTGAACAGACCGGAGCCGGTTTTACGCCGATGGTCGGGATTAATATTTCTCCGGTAGAAAATCTGAATATTGCTGTTAAGTATGAGATGAAGACTACCCTTGAACTGACCAACAGCACGAAAGTTGATGATTTGGGATTGTTCCCCGATGGGGAATCCATGCGCAGCGACATTCCTGCCATATTAGGTGTTGGTGTCGGATATAATGCCGGTATTGTTGAGGGGCAATTCTCTTACAACTTATATTTTAATAAGGATGTTGAATGGGGATTGAATACCCGGGACATGGCCGTATGGAAGGATGAAGATCAAACAAAAATACGCCGGCGTATGATTGATAAAAATGGCATGGAGCTGGGGCTTGGACTGCAGTTCAATGTGCTGAAGAATTTTGCATTCAGTGTTGGAGGTTTGTATGGTGATATGGGAATTGCGGATAGTTACCAGAGTGACTTCAGTTATAGCAATCCTTCGGTTACCGCCGGAGCAGGAATTGCCTGGAAAATTACGAATGCACTGACGTTGGATGCCGGTTTTTCAAACACGTTTTACGAAGATCAAACCGTTAAATTTAATGACCCGGATATTTCTGAATATAGTGAGACTTTGTCAAAAACGACTATGAATTTTGCTATTGGTCTTTCATATAGCATTTTTTAAAAAAATAAACACTGTCAATTTGGAGGCACAAGAGCTTTTGGTATTTTAAAGAAGGCCGTCCGGAATGTTCCGGACGGCCTTCTTGTCAACCATAAAGAAATGTTCATAGGCCTTTAATTATCAGTAATTTCATAAGTGGGGTGATTAACCTCCCCAATGAACAGAATTGCTCCCGTATCTTCTTCGGTAATGGCATAAACAAATGGTTTGTCAACCCGGAATGGAATCGGGGGATCCGGATCGATGCTCGTGGTGGTGAAAACCAGTCCGGTTACGGCAGCCGCTTCGGTGCCGGTCTCATTGACATCAATATAGGATTTGTGGATCGCTTCACTAATATACAGATCTTCATCGGTGATCAGGGAAAAATCGGCCTGACCGGCATTAAATGCCTGGGACATACCCATGATTTGAAGGACCTCTTTCAGATGGCTTTCAAAGGCATATTTAAAACGGGGCATGGTGATCTGCACCTTTTTCGACGACTCCATCTGCCCGAACCAGGCCTTCCAGTTTTCAGCCGACAGGGCATCGATCACATCCCCGGAGTTTTTTCCTTCTTGCGGGAGTAGAACGACCATGTGGTACTTCCCTTTTCCATACGGAATTTTGATGGCCTTGAAGAGGGTGTTGGAGGTGAAGGGCACCATCTCCACTTTTTGCATCATCGCAACCTCCAGGAGGGTTCCGTCATTTTGGGTAAAAGGAAGAAGCTGTGTGCCATCTTTATCGAACTCATTGGTCCAGGAAGCATAAAAGTAGATAGCGTTTAGCAATACCATCCGGTCGAGCGGATCCAACTGTTCGATGATCTTTTGAATTTTTTGATTTGTCTTTTCGGCTACCCATTGGTTGATCTCCTGAACGGCTGCAGGGGAACTAAAATCAAGTTGTTCAACCTCTGCATGATATACATCCTGGTTTATAGAGATAAAGCCGGGTTTGATCTGGAACTCCCTGGCATAAAAGATTGCATTGGCAATCCGGAAAACTACCTCTTTATCTACCTCCTGGAGTGCTGTGATCAGGTATTTGTATGAGGCGTTGATCTCTTCGGTTGTTAATCCATGGATTTTGAGTACCTTTTCCATCTCTGTCCTGGTATCACCCGAGGCACCATGGTAGGCCATGGAGAGAGCCACCGAAACGCTGAGGGGTGAGATCATCAGGTTCTCTTCATCGCTCAGCTTGCGGATCTTTTGAAACAGTTCCAGTCCAAATGCATTGTCCGCTTCAATCAGTCGGGCCGATTTTTCATTCAGGTTGATGGTCTCTTCCCCTTCGGGAACAACTTCATCATTCTGACAGGAGCTGACGGAGGTAAATAAAACTGCTGCAAGCATTAAACCAATTAGTCTCATCTTTTCTGTTTGTTTTAAATGATACATCCTATCTCAAATTTGATCGTTCTATTCCGGTAGTTTTTTGCCGGTTACATCTCAGTTTAGCGAGGGGTTTTTAACGGTTCCCAGGAAGAGGATGGCACCTGTTTGTTTCTCTGTTATGGCATACATAAATGGCCGGTTGACGTAAAATGGGACTTTTTCGGGTCCTGCTGAAGTGCGTTCGATGGCGACAATGGTTACAGCAGCAGCTTCGGTTCCCTCTTCATTTACCTCAATGAACGATTTGTGTTTGACGTAATCAATTAAAAGATCACCCAGCTTGTTTATTCCGGTGAAATCAGCGGCCCCGGTAAAAGCGATTCCCATTCCCATCGTCGTCAGTACATCATTCAGCATGATCTCGTATTCATATTTAAATCGGGGAAGTTTTATATCAACACCCTGAGTCACCTGAAAACTTTTCATCCAGTGTTCCCAGATCTCTTTATCCAGTTTGTTTACGATCTCTTCCAGTGCGTGTCCGGCTTCGGGCAGAAAAACATACATGGAAAAGTCTCCGGCACCGTAAGGGAGTTCAATGGCACTGAACAGGTCGTTTGCCATATAAGGCAGTGTATCCATACGTTGCATGGTTTCGACAGGTATGCTGCTGTCATCATCGGTATAGAACGACAAGGATTTTGTGTTTTCATCGTTGAACTCTTTTTGCCAGGTGCCTTTAAAATAGATGGCATTCAGCAAAAACATAACGTGATTGCGGTTGATCTGGTTGATGATGGATTCAATCTTATCGTGGGTTTTATCTGCAACCCATCCATTGATGATATTCAGTGCTTCCTGTTGATTGCTAAAATCGAGTGGAGCTACTTCTGCGTTATAAAATGATTGATTCAGATCAATAAATGGTTGTTCAACGTGGAAGTCATTGCGATAGAATATTGCATTGGCAATCTCCAACAGTACTTTTGGATCAAGCGATTTCAGCGCAGAGACCAGATCCCGGTAAGAGGTATTGATCTCCTGCGGGGTAAGACCAAACACGTTAAGGGTTTTTTCCATGGCCTCTTTTGTCTCTCCGTTGGCTCCGTTATATGTCATAGCCAGTGCAAGACCTACACTGAGGGGAGAGACCATGATGTTTTCATATTTTTTTTCTGTAGCAAAAACATGTTTGTATAGTTCGAATCCAAAGTCATTTTCTGCCCGAATCAGTTGTGCCGTTTTTTCTGTAACCTGAAGCTCGTTTTCTACCGGATTATTGTCAGGGATAATGCATCCGTCAAGCAGAATGGATGAGATCAGAATAACTATTGCGATTGTCTTCATTTTAACGGTTTTTAATTTATCACATCGATTTAACAGAAGTGCCCGGTTTTCAAGACTTATATTCGCTTAAACGAAGCTTTGACACTCGTTTTTTCATTCTCTTTCTCTTTCATAATCAATGAATAGTCAAATTTAATAAAAAATGGCACTGAACATTATAACAAAGATGATGTCTGACAAAAAAAGGTTGCGTTACAACTTATTTTTAGCACGCAACCTTTTTCAGCTTCTATTCATCTAATTCGTAATTAAGAACGGGCATCGTGTGTCTCGGGCTGATGAAAATAAAAACAGAAATTAAAAAACAATTGGAGAGCAGGAATTATCCTTACTTTTGAAAGAGCAATTGCCACCAGGTTTGGAAGAGTTACAAGATCTGATCAAAGAGTGTGTCTCGGGAAATGTTCGTGCGCAGGAGAAGATTTACCGGATGTTTGCACCGAAGATGTTTGGTGTTTGTCTTCGTTATGCCAAAGACCGAACGGAGGCAGAAGATAACCTGCAGGATGGATTTGTAAAAGTATTTTCCAACATTCAAACGTTTCGAGGTGAAGGCTCTTTTGAAGGCTGGATGCGAAGAATTATGGTCAATGTATCGTTAAGTAAATTTCGAAAGCAACATTTGTTGCATCCGGTTGAGGACCTTGGTCAGTACGAATCGCTTCAGGTACCGGAAGATGTGTTGGCAAAGATGGGAGCAGAGGAGTTGCTTGGATTGATTCGGGAACTTCCGCCCCGTTACCGGATGGTTTTTAATTTATTCGTTTTAGAAGAGATGAATCATCAGGAGATCAGTGAGGCGATGGGAATTACCATTGGAACATCAAAATCGAACCTGGCACGGGCCAGAAATATTTTAAAACAGAGGATTCAAATTCTATACCGTGAAGTAGGATCAAATACAAATTATTCGGCATGATGAGAGATGATTTACATATAGACAAGCTTTTCCACGATAAGCTGGAGCATTATGCGGAAGAACCACCGGCCTTTGTGTGGGATAATGTTCAGGCCGTATTGAAAGGTAATCGCAGGCAGAGGAGACGTTTGTGGTATCGTATTCCGGCCGTTGCTGCCCTGCTGGTTTTGGCATTTATCGGTGGCTGGTTTCTGAATGATTCTGAAGAGAGCCCCTCAATAGCCACAGAGAATTCCGGAATTTCAACGTTTGGTTCGGTTGAAGCACGTGACGAAGCAGATGTTTCTATGGAGAGGGATTTGTTTTCGGCGATGGTGGATTCACCCCGGTTGAACCCCGGGGCAATCCAGGCGTCGAAAAAAACGATGGAGAAGCAGGTTCATTTGGTTCGGGTGCCCGGGTCAGAAACTTCTCCCGCTAATGATCGGGCCAAATTGCCAGCATATTCTTTGATGAAGTCAATTAAAATATCTTTAAAACAGGATGTTGCCAGTCTCATCGCTGATGTTCGAAGGGAAGGGGCTGCCACCGCTTCGCACTTGTCAGATAACATTTCTGATGCAGAACTCAGGATGCATAATGAGGTGCATCGTTTCGTTCCGGAGCGTCATGAGTCGCGATGGAAAATTGGGGTGAATCTCTCTCCGGGTTATTCATCTTATCACACATCGTATGCTGCCAATTACTCCAGGAGTATGATTGCCGGAGGATCTGGCGGTCATGGATCTCTCAATAGTGGATTTGCCGTTCAGTATAAAGCCCGTCGAAGACTCCGGTTGGAGAGTGGCGTTTATTATGCGCGGAATGGGTTGCAAACCGGAAACGCTCCACAAATGGTCGGGAAAATGTCAGATGCCATTTATGGCCCGGCCTCCGGAGAGGAGCTCTATTTTAATACTCCGGTGGGCATTTCAGGCAACCGGATGACCATCAATGGTGCAGCTGGTGTCATTGAGGTAGAAACAGTTCCGGCAGGGACAGCGTTTGCGGGCAATCCCGATTCGAGAACCTCACTTTCGAGTGCGCTAATCACTCCGGGAGAGCTTACTCAGGTGTTCGACTTTGTGGAAATCCCCATGTACTTGCGCTTTATGCTTTTGGAAAGCAGCATCAACCTTGAGTTGGTAGGGGGGATTAACGCTGGTTTGATTGTTGGAAATGAAGCTTTTATTGAGAATGAGTTTGGGGCACAATATATTGGCAAAACCGAAGATATTTCCATCCTTAACATGAATATTTCACTTGGTTTCGGATTAAGTTATCCCATCAGCAAGCGGTTCTCATTAACGGTAGATCCAAGGATGAACTACTCCATCAACTCACTGAGCCGGAATCCTGATGTCAGTTTTAAACCCTACCGGGCAGGATTGAACACCGGCATTAATTACCGGTTTTAATTTGGATTACCGGACTATGCTGCCAAAA
>CAZILU010000144.1:2878-7525 GCA_964540165.1 uncultured Mariniphaga sp. | reverse complement strand
ACAGGCTCAGGAGCGCCAGTATTCCCGGGCCAATCAGGAAGAGGGGCCACTTCCCCGCCGGTGGTTTTTTGTTGGTTCCCGGTTTTCCTAAAAACACCTTCCAGGTAAAGAAGAGTGAAACGGCGACCATAAAGATGTTGGAGGCAACCCCCAGCATCAGTACCAGGGAGGCGATCCCGGGCGACTGAACTTTTGCCTCATAGATCAGCTCTTTCCCTAAAAAGCCCAGCAACGGCGGTAATCCGGCCATCGAAAGCAGTGCCAGCAGAGCAATGATAAAGGTAAGAGGCATCACCCGTGCCAGTCCGCCTAATTGATTGATATCGCGGGTGCCGGTCTTCTTCTCGATCAATCCCGCAACCATAAACAGGGTAGCTTTGTAAAATGCATGAATAAAGAGAAAGAGCATGGCCGCTTTGATCGACTCACGGGTGTTGATACCCAGCAGCAACACTAACACGCCCAAAGCGTTGATGGTGGTGTAGGCAAGAATCCCTTTCAGATCGGTTTGGGTGATGGCAAAATAGGATCCTGTGAGCATGGTAAGCACGCCGATCAGTGAGATGATGTAGATCCATTCGGGTGTCCCGCCCAAAACCGGACTAAGCCGTGCCAGGAGGAAGACCCCCGCCTTAACCATGGTAGCCGAATGGAGGTAGGAGCTGACCGGGGCCGGAGCCTGCATAGCTCCGGGAAGCCAGAAGTGAAACGGGAACTGTGCCGATTTGGTGAACACTCCGGTCAGGATCAGAAGCAGCCCGGGCAGGTAGAGCCTGCTCTCGCGAATGGCATCGCTGTTGCTGAGCCAGTCGCTGTATGAGTAACTCCCCACAACGCTGCCCAAAAGCACGATCCCGGCTAACATCGCCAGTCCCCCAAACCCGGTAATGTAAAGCGACTGAAATGCTGCTTTGCGCGATGCTTCCTTTTCATGGAAAAAGCTGATCAGAAAGTAGGAGAGAAAGCTGGTCAACTCCCAGAATATAAAGAGCTGAATCAGATTTCCCGACAACACCAACCCTAGCATCGCCCAGCTGAAGAGCATCAATAAAAAGAAAAAACGATCGTTGCCCCCGTAACTTTTCATGTAAGGATGAGCATAGATAAAAACCAACAGCCCGATGCCGGTTACCAGCAAGGCAAAAACCATACTTAATCCATCCAGCAGGAATTCAATGTTCAGATTGAGACGGGGAATCCACTCGATGAAAAGATGTTGTGACTTTTCACCGGAGATTTCCGGAATATGAACAGCGAAGTATATAAAAGCTGCCAGTTGAAAAATGGCAAGAACCAGTGCTGTCCGTTTTTTTAACGGCGCAGGAAAGAAAAAGATTCCAACCGCTGCCAGGAGAATAATTCCAAATAACCAGACCATTAATTAATTCTTATTTTTTTTGCCCTGTTTTACTTACCATTCAAATGTCTTTATTCTTATTAAGTTTATGTGTTTTGTGTATGAGAACAACCTGATGCTAAAATGGTTTATAAACGGCCAATGGTGTTGTTCAAAAATAGAGAAAATTGAAACGACTTCAACCGGAATAGGTATAAAAAAATAATTTTTTGTCATGGAAAATCGCCCGTTGTACGAATTTGGGCTGGTCTGTTTTTTTATTATTTTAGAATTCACTATTTTGCAAACATATTTGAATGGTTGGATGTGAATCTGTTTATTAAAGAACAAAATTGATGTTATGAGTAAAATCTATGCGATCACTTCTACGGGAAAAACGGAGAAATCATTTTTGGATCTGCGGTTTGGCAAGTGCGAAAACGTTGTTTTCTGCAAGCCCTCTGCCGGCACATGGGAAGTCATTGAGAATCCGTTTAAGGAGGGGGAGAAGAGCGGGATCAATCTTCTGCACTATTTGAAGGAAAAGGGGGTTTCGGTCATTATCACCGGAGAGGTGGGCCCCGGCGTGAGCCAACTGTTAGAGCGTGAAAAGGTGCAACTGGTTTTGTTGCATGAAGAGAAGATCCGAATTGAGGAGATCATGGAACGGTTAAAAAGAAAGTAGGGGAAATCAGATGATAATAAGAAGGGCGAATGTAGATGATCTGGGCCAGATTGTCGCGTTTCAGCGGGCTATGGCGCGGGAGACGGAAGAAATTGACCTGGACGTACAAACGGTGACCCGGGGTGTTACCGCAGTATTTGATGATTCAGGAAAGGGAGTCTATTATGTGGCTGAAGCGGATGGAGCGGTGATTGGATCGTTGCTTACAACCTTTGAGTGGAGCGACTGGAGAGACGGCACCATCTTGTGGATTCAGTCGGTTTATGTGCTGCCGGCATTTCGCCGAAAGGGTGTTTACAGCCGGTTGTACGAACATATTCGCGCCATGGTTGTGGATCACCCCGGACTGCAGGGAATTCGTCTCTATGCCGATAAACGTAATACGGGTGCCCGGCAGGTTTATCAGAAGCTGGGAATGACATCCGACCACTACATCACATTCGAATGGCTAAAAAAGTCGGAGAGGTAAACAGGGAACTCCAACGGTTGATAGAGGAGGGGGAGCATCAGCATCAGGACTTTAAGTTTTGCATTAACGATGCAAAGAAGATTGCCCGGTCGCTGGTGGCTTTTGCCAATACCGATGGTGGCATGCTGCTGATCGGGGTGAAGGACAATGGAAAAGTCATCGGGATCAGTACGGATGAGGAGTATTATATGGTTGAGTCGGCTGCTATGATTTACAGTAAGCCACCGGTGGCTTTTACCACACGACAGTGGCAGAGCGAGGGGCGAACGGTCCTGGGTATTCAGGTGCCTCCCGGCGGGCAGAAACCCTACTTCGCCCGCGACGACCAGGGAAAATGGCTGGCTTATATCCGGATTAACGATGAGAACGTGTTGGCCCATAAGATCTACCTGCTGGTATGGCGTAAGCAGGCCAGCCCCCGGGGTATCCACTTTACCTTTTCAGATACCGAATGCTTTCTGGTCGATTACCTTCAACAGCATGCGCATATCTCCCTGTCACAATTTATGCGACAGGCACACATCTCCCGGGCCAACGCAGAGGAGGTGCTTAGTAATTTCATCGTTTTGAATGTCATACAGATGGACTCATCGCGCGATAAAACGCTGTTTGTTCTGAATCAGGAATACGATCAGACTGAATTGAAGAAGTTTCATAAGCGCTGAATAAATATTTACCGGGAATCAGAAACCTTCTTAACTGTTTTTCTGTTTATTTTGCAACATGATACACGATAAAATTTATAAATGATGTTTAAAAAAATAGCAATTTGTGTGCTGGCCCTTTCAACGGGCTATCTCTCTTTTGGACAAAATGAGTATCTCGAAGCTAAGGCTGAGGTTGATGAAAAGATCTATACCGGTGGTGAGGCCTATGAGGTTAAGACGTTTCCGGAGAAGGTTAAGAAAAAACCCCGGAATGTGATATTTTTCATCGTCGATGGCATGGGCTTTTCTCATCTGCATGCCGGTTTCACAGCCAATGGTGGTTCGCTCTTTTTGCAAAATTTCCGGCATGCCGGACTGTCAAATACAAAGTCGGCCAACCGGTATACCACCGATTCTGCCGCCGGAGGAACGGCGCTTTCAACGGGCGTGCGTACCAATAACGGAGCCATTGGCGTTGATGTGAATGAGAAACCGTTGAAGACGATACTGGAAGAAGCTGAAGGGCGGGGACTGGCCACAGGGCTCGTATCGACATCGGCCATAACACACGCCACGCCGGCATCCTTTATTGCACATCAGCCTAACCGCAATATGTACGAAGAGATTGCCGCCGATTTTTTAAAAACCGATATTGACGTTTTTATTGGTGGCGGGTATAAACATTTCACTGAACGAAAGGATGGCCGGAACCTGACCGAGGAGCTGCGGCAAAAGGGGTACCGGGTAGAGCGGGATATGGCTGTAATTCAAACGATTAAAGAAGGTAAGCTGGCTGGTCTTACGGCCGATCAGCACAACGGTCGCCTGGCCGAACGGGGCGATATGCTGCCTAAGGCTACCGAAACAGCGGTGTCGATTTTAAGTAAAAACAAAAAGGGATTTTTCCTGATGATAGAGGGATCGCAGGTCGACTGGGGCGGCCATGCCGGAAGCGCTATCTATGTGGTAGAGGAGATGTTGGACAGCGACCGTGCCATCGGCAAAGCCCTGGAGTTTGCCGCGAAAGACCGGGAGACCCTCATCGTGGTAACTGCCGACCATGAAACCGGAGGAATGACCATTGTTGATGGTGACTATCAAACAGGTTTAGTGAAAGGAGAGTTCTCTACGGGTGGTCATACCGGGGTGATGGTTCCTGTATTTGCCTGGGGACCGGGTGCCGAACAGTTCACCGGATTTATGGATAATACCGATATCCCGAAACGAATCAGAAAACTGCTGTTGAAAAAGTAGAGATCGCAGCTCCAATAAAAACGGATGCTTTCATACAAAAAGGCCAGGAACGGATTGCCGTTTTCCTGGCCTTTCTTTAATGAATAATGTTTTTGGCCTATTTCAGTGAATCGTATTTAGCTTATCCAGTAATTTAGTTCCAATTCGTGAATATTATAACAATCTCATTGCATTGCTTAAGCTTTCCACAATTCTCGACTCTTCATTGTGTCCGTCAGTTGATAATCTGAGCAATGGTAGCCCAATAACTTCCAAA
>CAZILU010000144.1:0-2868 GCA_964540165.1 uncultured Mariniphaga sp. | reverse complement strand
CTTTTTATCCCTTTCCTGTTGCAATTCATTGTTATGGAAAGAGACACCATCCACCTCGATTGCTAAAACAGGGGCTTTATCAATCTTATTATACAGAAGAAAATCAAGTCTTGAATTATTTCTGATGAACCGTATTTCATCTTCATCGAATGGTTGATAATTTCGGACTAAGTCTCGGAGTTTATATTCTCTGATTATATCAATAGATGAGAATTGAGCATTGTTTAACAGGATATTTTCACTTAGAAGTTTGTGAATAATAATCTCGGCGGCAGAACCATTTATATTTTTATTTGATGAAAGAAATGAAATAAAAGCCTTATTGTACTCTTTATACAGAAGGTCAAAAACTGAACAGATCCCACCTTTGACATTTGTTTCATCTCGATCGGTGGTATAGTATATATAGCGTATCATATCACCGATATTTGTTCCATGAGGTAGTTTCATTGATGCTGGCTTTATTACGATAAACTCTTTAACAGCTCTTGATACAGCAACATTTATTAAGTTCGGATTATCTATAAATGATTCTATCTTGTTTTTTACGGTATTAAATATAATTGCATCCTTCTCCCGTCCCTGGAATTTATGTATGGTGTCGGCCTCTACGCCTTCCGGTAACTGCTTTTGCAGCATATCTGCATGTTGTCTGTAAGGCGCAATAACTCCGACTTTCGTATAGTCCGTAGCGTAGTTATCCCGGATATAGAGATCCGTTTCATCTATCTGTCTTTGATTATAATTATGGTTTCCACCAGCGATGTTTGTGTTAATGATTTTGAATGGATTATTATCCCCATCAGTCATAACAGCCAGATTATTATTGTAGTATTTTTTATTGCAGAACCCAATAATAGCAGGATGACATCTGTAATGTTCTTTTAACAAAACCGATGTTATATTATTCCCATACAGGCTTTTCAGAGAGTTCAAAATATTCTGGTTTACATAGTCATATGCAGGGCAAATGTTGAATTCTACTTGGAATTGTTCAGCGGCTCTCTGGCTTTGCTTATCTACAATATGAGTAAGCTGCATACTATCTCCAACCACCACCACTTTCCGGCAACAAGAAAAACATACGGCTGACTTAATTATATCCACCTGGGAAGATTCATCTATAATCAGATAATCGAAAAGATACCCCTGGGGAATACTTGTATGTAGCGATAGTGTAGAACTCAAAATTACAGGATAACGCTTTGTGAAATCATTAAACTGATTACGATAATTATTAACATTAAATTCGGCTTCGTCCAAATTGTTGTATTTTTCAAATAACACACCGTTGAATACCTCTTTAGATGCTTTGGTAAAACGCTTAAGATTAGCTTCTTCATTATTAGAGGTTAACCATTTGTCAAGATCCGAGATGTCGGTTTTTATTTTTGCTATGTATAATTCATAGAACTTGTGGTTTAAATAAACGGGTAATTCCTCACTATACTGACCAATACTATTAAGGTCAATTAACCCATATAGAAAAACAAACCGCAACTTGGTTATGATCGACAGTTTGGTATTAAGGTCAATGGATGATAGAAAATTTTTCAACTTTAAAGCATTGCTAAAATTCCATTTTCGATAGAATTTCTTGTCGAGTACAGATTTTATATCTGGTTTGAGTGGTTGTTCTGCTTTTATATGGCTAAATTCTACCTCGGCATCTGACAAGGCTGTTTTTAAGGAGACTAATTTATTCCGGTAGTGAAAGCAGGTTGTTAAGATTGAATTCAATTCCTGAATTTCACTCTTTGCTTTTTTCAGTTGCTCTTCTGAAATTGAAAAATCCGGATTAACTTTTTGTTTCTTAATATTGTCGAAGAATGAGGCTTTGTTTTCATTATTTCCCAGTGATGCTACAACCATTTCATAACCATATCTCTCTAACTTTTCGCGCACATTAAATACCGCGGAATTGTTGTTTGAAACTATTGCGACTGTTTTGTTTTGTATGATAAGATTGGCTATAATATTTAGGATTGTTTGAGTTTTGCCTGTTCCTGGGGGACCCTCCACGATACTTATGCTATTTTTAAGAGAATTCTCAACTGCCAGTTTCTGACTTTCGTTGCATCCAAAAGGATAGATTAGGATTTCTTTAGAAGTATTTAAAACAGGATTAGTTCCATCAATGTAGTTAGATAGTGCCGACCTTGAATCTAATAAATCCAGCCCATTAAGAGCTTTAATCAATATTTCATTGCTGATTTGATTTGGATTTTTACTTTCGGTCTCTTCTGCAGGAAAATCGAACGACACTTCTCCAGTCTTTTTAAGTATATTCTTAAAGTATTTAATTACCAATTTTGACTGCCCAATATTCTTTTTTATGTCACAGACTTCAATATCAGAATTGTTTTCAACTGGATAAGAGCAATGTTCTTCGTTTCGAAAAATCAAATAATGACCATAGTTATCAATTGCATTATAAGCAATATTTAATCTGCTTTTCACATATATTCGAACATCATCTCGAGTTGATTTTAGGGGATAGTATTGTACTTTGTCTACTCCATAATTATAGCTTCTCCCATTGTTAAACGAAATGCGATAGCCTTTGTTTGTGCGAACGACGGTAGAAACATCGCTTTTGTATTCAAATTTTGGAGATGTTTTGTTTTTTAAGAATACTATAAACGGGCTACTTTCCAATCTTTTTTTAATATTTATGAAATGACGATGACGGTTCTTGATGCAAAGGAAAAAAAATACATGCTAATTTGTCGGATAAAATGCAATAAAAAAACCTACCAGTCTATGACTTGTAGGTTTTTGTTTGGTTTTTCCAAAAACTTTCAGCGGAGAGTGAGGGATTCGAACCCCCGGTACCCCGAAGGGTACAACAGATTTCGAGTCTGCCCC
>CAZILU010000143.1:0-7534 GCA_964540165.1 uncultured Mariniphaga sp. | reverse complement strand
CGGTCGATCCATTTAGAAGCTCCGGCGCATCAGAGATCTTAGTGCCTCTTTTCCATGTCTTTACCTGAAGCGGATAGCCGGAGGTGGTGACCCCCTCACCAAAATCGGTAGAGACCAGCAGCGTGTTCTCATCGATCCAGTCAGCCTCACCCTTGGCTTCCGGCAGAAGGAACCCATCATCGACAAACGAACGGGTGGTTACATCAAACTCTTTGATAATTACAGCATCGCCTCCACCTTTAGAGAGCTGAATGGGGAATCTGCGATAGCCGGGATAAAGGCCGGATGCTCCTTTAAAAACCCATTTTACCCCTTCAGTCTCAGAGAGGGCATCCAAATCGAGCAGTGTCTCCCAATCGGGATCACCGGCCAGGTATTTCTCCTTGAGGGTTCTTCGCCAGATACCCCTTTTGTTTTGCCGGTCTTGCCAAAAGTTATAGATATAAGGTCCCACCATGGAAGGCGTGGCAATCCGGTCTGTGGAGTTCAGTATCTTCATATTTTTTTGAAAGGTATTCTGGTAGTCCGGTTGAGCCGTAAGCAGATTGATCGTTCGATCGTTCTGTTGTTCAACCCAGTGGAGCGAACGCTCTGAATCAATCGCTTCAAGCCATTGGTAAGAATCAGTTTCCTGGGCAGTGATTAGCTGTGCTGCTATTAAAATCGCCATAAGAAGAGTATTGCGTATCATTTAATTAATTTTTTCAATTTTGCACGAAAGTACAAAATATACGTTTTCGAATCTACTGAAGGATAAAATTGTCACTTTCGTGCGCTATTTTTATGATCAGATTTTCATAAGATGGTTGAAATGTCTATTTTCGTGACTTAAAACTGAAAGAAGATGAAGATCTGTTATCTTGCTAAAAGAGAAGGAGAGCGTTTACTTTCCGGAATGAATCATATCCTATGACAACGTTAATACTCTTTTTTCTTTTAGCGATCGTAATTTCTTTTTTTTGTTCGATGCTGGAGGCCGTGTTGCTGAGTATCACGCCGACCTATATCAACCGCATGCTTTCGGATAAGCCTCATTTGGGATTGATCCTTAGTAAGATGGAGAAGGACATTGATCGTCCGTTATCGGCTATCCTGACCCTAAACACCATTGCAAACACGGTTGGCGCCCTTGCCGTAGGTGTGCAGGCCGGAAAAATTTTCGGATCCACTCAAATTGACTTTTTACTTTTTGACATTACCTATGAATCGATGATTGCCGGTTTAATGACGTTGGGGATATTAATTTTTTCGGAGATTATCCCCAAAACGATCGGAGCCAATTTTTGGCGTTTTCTTGCCCCTTTTGCGGTTCGAACCATCCGAATTCTGATGATCATTTTAGCGCCGTTTGTATGGATGAGCTCAAAGATTACCGGGATGGTAAAAACGGAGAACGGACGCAGTGTGCTTAGCCGGGCTGAGTTTGCTGCCATGGCCGATGCCGGACTAAAGAGCGGTGCCTTAGACCGGGAGGAGAAGTCAATCATACAGAATCTTCTCCGGCTGGAGAGCATAAAAGTACGAGATATTATGACGCCCCGCTCGGTGATCATGATGGTGAGTGAAGAGCAGACCATGCATGAGATCTACGCCGAGATGAGTCCGATGGTTTTTTCCCGGATGCCTGTTTATCAAATGCATCCCGATAATATTACCGGGGTAATATTGAAGGATAATATTTTGGAACACCTGGCGCAGGACAAGCACCAGGTGCAGGCAAAATTAATTAAACGCGACACGCTTTTTGTCGAAGACACTTACACCGTTGCCCGGCTGATGGACACGCTTATACTGAACCGGGAGCATCTGGCCATTGTGGTTGACAGTTTTGGCAGCGTTGTCGGACTGGTTACGATGGAAGATCTGTTTGAGACGTTGTTAGGATTTGAGATCGTTGATGAGTCGGATAATGTTGAAGATCTTCAGAAACTGGCATTGGAAAAGTGGAAAAAACGGACAGATAAGCAACGATTCAAATCCAAATAGCTTTTAATTTTACTTTAAATTGACTGGGGATTTTACGCTTCCGTCATCTATTTAACCAATCTGTATTAATTTTGATGAGTCGTTTAGAAAACTTTAAAATCAGGATATTATGAATATTAGTCCATTGCAGAAAGAACGGGCCGGTTACCAGCCCAAACTTCCCAAGTCGTTAAAAGGTGTTGTTCGGGTGATCGAAGGGATAAAGACTGAATCGGTTGCCGATCAGGAAGATATAAAGAAATTATTTCCCAATACCTATGGAATGCCTCTGATCACCTTTGAGAAGGGTGAAGATCTTACAACGAAAGATCCGGTGAATGTAGGCGTTATTTTGTCGGGCGGCCAGGCACCGGGCGGGCACAATGTCATTTCCGGAATTTTTGACGGGATTAAAAAGCTTCATCCCGATAGTAAATTGTATGGTTTTTTGGGAGGTCCCGGCGGACTGATCGATCACAAATATGTTGAGTTGAGGGCCCATACGGTTGATGAGTACCGGAATACCGGAGGATTTGACATTATTGGATCGGGGCGTACCAAGCTGGAAGAGCACTGGCAGTTTGATAAAGGCCTTGAGATTGCGAAGGATTTGAATTTGAATGCGTTGATTATTATTGGCGGAGATGACTCCAACACCAATGCCTGTGTTTTGGCTGAGTATTATGCTGAAAAAGGAGCCGGTGTGCAGGTAATTGGCTGTCCCAAAACGATTGATGGTGACCTCAAGAATGAGATGGTTGAAGCATCGTTTGGTTTTGATACGGCAACGAAAGTCTATTCAGAGCTGATTGGCAACATCCAGCGGGATGCTAATTCAGCCAAAAAATATTGGCACCTGATCAAGTTGATGGGGCGTTCAGCCTCGCACATCGGACTGGAGTGTGCTTTGAAAACACAACCCAACATCACCCTGATATCGGAGGAGGTCGCCGACAAGCAACAGACGCTGGACGATATTGTGGAGTACATGGCCGGTATCGTTGTTAAACGGTCGGAAAACGGTGAGAATTTTGGGGTGGCGCTTATCCCCGAGGGTTTGATTGAGTTTATCCCGGAGATGAAGAAGCTGATCGCTGAGCTGAACGACCTGTTGGCTGAAGGGTCAGCTACCGAGCAGGAGTTTCAGATGATGAAGCGCAGCCATCGCCTTAACTGGGTGGCATCTCAGTTGTCGGATGACTCTTCTAAGGTGTTTAAATCGTTACCTCCGGAGATTGCCCTTCAGCTCACGCTCGACCGTGATCCACACGGAAATGTGCAGGTTTCACTCATTGAGACTGAGAAGCTGCTGGGCGAAATGCTGAAGGTTAAGCTTACGCAGTGGAAAGAGGAGGGAAAATTTACGGGGAAATTCAGCACCCAGTACCACTTTTTTGGGTATGAAGGGCGCTGTGCCGCTCCCTCCAATTTCGATGCCGACTACTGTTATTCGCTTGGATATACTGCTTCGGTGCTGGTATCGGAAGGTAAAACCGGTTATATGGCTTCGGTCAGAAACCTGACGGCTCCGGCGGAAGCGTGGATTGCCGGCGGGGTGCCTGTTACCATGATGATGAACATGGAGAAGCGTCATGGCAGCCGGAAGCCTGTGATTCAGAAAGCGCTGGTAGAACTGGATGGTGCACCGTTCAAATATTTTGTCTCAAAACGGGGAGAGTGGGCTTTATCAACCAATTATCTCTATCCGGGACCCATTCAATACTTTGGGCCGACGGAGGTGTGCGATCAGCCTACCGAAACGTTAAAGCTGGAAAAAGAATCATAGAAAAGCTTTATATGCAGAGAGGCCGTCCCATTCCGGGGCGGCCTCTCTGTTTAAAAGATATCTCTCAACTAAAAAATAAAGCGGATGGAGAGGGCCAGTTCATCACCCCAAAAACCGGTGTAACCAATCAGGTTAAATCCCGGTTTCCAATCGAGACTGATGTTAAACGGAATTGGTTCAATGTTGTACTCAATTCCGATAATCCCGTCAATACCCAGAACTGTATAGGATTTGCCAATGTCATTGTCCCGATCGAACCAGGGATGATTTTTATATCCATCCCAGAACCCTACATGGCCACCAACGCCATAATACCAGTTCAGACGGGGAACATCAAACGCCCGGGCATGAATTTCATACAATCCGGTGATGTTAAAACCTTCCCAACGGGTCGACAAAATTCCTTCAATGGCATTGTTTCCACTGATGAAGTGCTTTACAGTGAGTCCGTTTGATAAGCCACCACGAAATCCGATTCCTGTATTATAGTCTTGCGCAGCAGCCGACCAGGCCGTTGTGGCAAACAATACAAGTGCAAAAATGATTTTTCTCATAACATCTATTTTAAGTTTAAACTGATATAACGTTTAAGATCAATTATTGATTAAAAACATACGAAATAATATTAGCACCCATCTTTAATGCAATCTCCCGCAAGGAAGCCGGATTGTTATGAACGGCTTCATCCTCCCAGCCATCGCTGATGTCTGACTCAAACGTGTAGAGGCAGACCAGCCGTTCATCAATAAAGATGCCAAAAGCCTGCGGTCGTTGATTATCGTGTTCATGTATTTTGGGTAAGCCATCATTAAAATGGTACTTCTGATGAAAAATGGCATGGTTGCCGGGCAGTTCAACCAACTCGCGGTCGGGAAAAACTTTCTTTATCTCTCTTCTGAAATATTCATTCAATCCATAGTTGTCATCAACATGCAGAAAACCACCAGCTTCCAGGTAGGTGCGCAGGTTGAGCGCTTCGGTTTCGGAGAATACGATATTCCCATGGCCGGTGAGGTGAAGGAAAGGGAAGTTGAAGATTTCAGGGCTGCCAATGTCAACCGTTGATGGCTCCCGATGTATGGAAGTCCCCATCTGCTCGTTGCAAAAAGCAATCAGGTTTGGAAGGGCTGTCGGGTCGGCATACCAGTCGCCGCCACCGCCATATTTAACCAGTGCTAACCGGATCTCCTGTGCTGATAGAATTGCAGGTCCCAGTACCATCGCAATCAGAAGGATCATCAGTTTAATATCGGTTAACCATCTGCTTCTATTTCTGATCCACTTTAATTTAAAATTCATTGGATAAAATTTAATACATCTGTTTTGTTCGTTATCAACCCTTCTTCCGAAGGTGATCGTTTATCAGACCTCTCCGCCAAAATAGTAAAATTTCATGGCAAAGCGTGTGCTTTCAGGTGTTTATTAAATTAATGATATGACAGGCTGCGATGCCTGCCGTCTCCGTTCTCAGGCGCGAATTTCCCAGGGAGACCTCCTTGTATCCCGATAATGTAGCCAGTGCTGTCTCCTCCGGTGAGAAATCGCCTTCCGGACCAATTAATATAACGGTATCGGTTCGCGGCTGTGCCACATTTTTCAAATGCTCTTTTTCTCCGGGCTGGCAATGGGCTATAAAACGCATGGTTGCCTTGCAGTTCAGTATAAACTGGTGGAGAGGGATCATTGGGTGCAGTGTTGGCAGAAAGGCTTTTTGTGACTGTTTCATAGCCGATACCAGGATCTTCTTCAGCCGATCTGGTTTAATAATCTTCCGTTCACTGTGATCGCAATGGATGGGTGTAATCTCATCAATACCCAGCTCAGTCGCTTTCTCGCAAAACCACTCCATACGGTCGATACTCTTCGTGGGAGCAATGGCAATATGCAGAGAATGGTTTCGTTGTTCAAAATTTTGCTGTGATGAGAGAATCGAGAGCGTGCATCTTTTGGGATGAGCCAGCGCAATGACAGCCTGATAGAGGCCACCTTTGCCATCGACCAGATGCACCGGATCCCCTTCTTTCATACGCATAACCGCTACGGCATGTCGCGACTCAGACTCATCGAGCGTGGTCAACGGGTACTCAATATTGGGAACATATAAAAGCTGCATCTTCGTTGAAATTAAGTAAGCGACAAATTTAACCGAAAATTTCAGGTGGCAGATAAAAAAAAAGCTGCCCCCGGGCAGCTTTTTTTTATGGCTTATAAGCTCTTTTTGGCCAGATAGAAATCGACCATTTCATAGTCGCTCTTTTCGCGTTCGATCATATCGTTAACGGTCTTTGGCGGCGGGACTATCACCTTCTCTCCCGGCTTCCAATCCAATGGCAACGCAACCTTGAATTTATCCGAGGTCTGAAGCGCTTTCAAAACGCGGATGATCTCATCCATGTTTCTGCCCACATTGAGAGGATAATACATAATCAGCCGGATCTTACCCTGCGGATCGATAAAGAAAACGGCGCGAACCGCTGCTGTTTCACTTTCGTTTGGCTGTAACATGCCATACTTCTTCGAAACATTCATCGAAATATCTTCCACAATCGGGAAGTCAAACAGAACACCCGTGTTTTTCTTAACATTATTCACCCAGGCCACGTGTGAGTGAATACTGTCGATGCTTAATCCCATCAGTTTGGTATTCATCTCCTTAAACTCATTGTGGCGTAAGGCAAAGCCACTCATCTCAGTCGTACATACCGGAGTGAAATCGGCAGGGTGAGAAAAGAATACTACCCAGCTTCCTTTGTTAAATTCAGAAAACTGAATCGGACCATACGTGGTATTTGCTTTAAAATCAGGAGCCTGATCTCCAATCCTTGGCATAGGATATACTTTTTCTTCTTCCATAATTTATAATTATTTATGTTTAAAAAATTAATTGTTTTTAAAGATAAACAATTCGGATGAGATTTGGTTTAAAAAAGTTGTTAATGATGTTTAATTATAATATAATAATCTTATTTTAAGTATAATATAAAGTATGTTTTTTAACAGATGTTCGATTAATGGTGTTCGGTGCCTGATTTTACATTTCGAATATTGGTCCATTTTATTGTCAACAGATAAATTAATAAAACGGCTAATATGACCAATAGTCCGCTCAAGCTTAGTTTCTTTTGAGTACTTAACAGGAAAAAGGCATTTTCACTGATTACCGGCCAATAGGTAACGGTTAATAATACCAGGGCATTGTTGAGCGAATGACCAATAATGGCCAGCAAGATATTATTTGTTCGCAGCATCAGCCATCCCAACAATATTCCAAGGAGTAGCGTAGCGGGCATCTGCCATGGATTCAGATGATACAGGGAGAAGAGGAGGGCAGAGACTATGACGGCCGTTGCAGGGTGGTAGTTTTTTCGGAGGCCTTGCAACAGGATGCCCCGGAAGATTAGTTCTTCAATGACAGGAGCCACGATTGCCACTTTAAAAAAGGCCCCCCAAAAACCGTAGTCATTTTCAAAAATTTTGCTAAACAACTCCCAGAACCAGGCAGGAGCCGGGATCATTTTGTCAACCCACCGGTTTATATATTCCAGGAAGTTATGAGCACCGATAAAAAAGAGGGCTACCGGAAGGATAACAATTGGATTAAAAAATTTCATCGGGAAGATGGATTTGATACCCGTACCCGATCTGCGGATACCATAAATCAGTATGAACAGGGTTGATCCGGCGTTGAGCAATACCTTTTTAACCGGATGGTAAAGGTATTCGGTATCGTTAAAATAGTCGATCAATGCTAATGGGAAGTCAACTACGGTTTGGATAAACAGA
>CAZILU010000142.1:0-7550 GCA_964540165.1 uncultured Mariniphaga sp. | reverse complement strand
CGCGGTGAATCAGCTTGTCGGCCACTTCATAAATACCGGTCTGCTTGGGGCGCTCAGATCCTCCCTGCCGGCCCAATCCCTCTTTATAATGCACAGGATTGTAATCGTAAGCCGATGTCAAAACAAACGACTTCCCCGGATCCAACATCCGGTCGGGAAGAAACATATAGATAAATACCGTGGTGTACCAGGGATCGTTGCACATATCCCTGACCCGCCAGGAACTTGAATAGGGCGTTAACTGCCCATATTTAAAATCACTCAGCCTGATCGGCTGATCACTCATATTGGTAAATTCAATATAAGCATCATTCGTAGAGGTAAACCTGGCCTCTGTAATAACCAGGGAGGTATTGACCCCCTCGGGATAGTTACACACAACCTGTGCGTCAAGCATCCCGGCTAAAACCATCGAAAAAAGTAAAAATTTCAGTCTCATATTATTCATTATTAACGTGTTTATTTTGCGATTCAAAATCTCTGCCCTGCATCGTCTGACATCAATTATTTTTTAGCTATAGCTCAGGCTATGGCATTGTAGGTTGCTTCTCACTTCTTAACCAACCGTATCGTACCGGATCCTTTTTGATCGTACCATTTTAAAAGATAGACTCCCTTTGGATTGGCAGCAAGGTTTACGCTGCTGGAATTTTTCATGATTAATACCACTCTCCCAAGGCTGTCGTAAACAGTGCCGGAGATCTCGCTGCTGATCGTAAACAGGTCATTCCCCGGATTGGGGTACACCTCAATTTGCGGTGTTTCGATCATGCCAATACCGGTTACCGGGGTATGCTTCAGTTTAACCTCGTAACTTTGGGCATCGAAACAGGTAAATTGGATAATTGACTGAGCGCCGGATGCCGATACCTGGGTAGCGTATGGATAGCTCCCGTCCAGTTGCCAATGTCCGGAAAGAAAAAGATAGGGTGAGGTTGTACCATAAGGCCCCTGAAGTGATGCGAACGTATTGGTCAGTGGCGGCCGGTTAAAATCGGGATCCGTCACACTTAAAACATATTCATCGGCTCCTGTTTTTTCGATCATCGCAAAGACCGGTCTGGAGCTTCGTATGATCCAGGAATTGTGCAAAATGGCCGTAGGGTCAAAGATGGCAAAACCGGTAATGCTGTCGGGAAGATACCGGACGATGTGCGCTTTGGAAGACTGCTCAATGATTTCATAGTTTGGTGTTTCACTCATCTCCTGTAATGCCGTATCTTCGGCATTCATCAACACCACATACTCATAGCTGGTTTTTTCCGAGTTATCGAACCAGGCCGTAAAGACATCGCCCGAGGAGCTCTTGTTGCCGTTTACGGTATTGGACGACTGAACGGTACGCACAACATGCAAATTAGAGGCATCGGGCACATAGATCCCTAATCCCAGACTATTCTTTATCAACCGGTTACCCTCGGCCGGGCGAAACTGATAGTTGGCAGGCATAAACATCCCGTCAACGGTAAAAGTAGCCTTCGATGAGGAGATCACATTCTGATGCACCGTGGATACGGTTCTCGAGAGATCATTGGAGGTGATATCCGATCCGAGGCAAACCATCTGGTTATCGCCAAAAAAGAAGACCGATTTTTTAAACTTCAGTCCGGAACCATAATTTTTATCTTCATAATCCATAGCCCAAACTCCATTTTTATTGCGGTGCATTACCGCTCCAACGGCATTTTTCTGGGAGTATTTGCGATGAGAATCTGAAACGATTTCACTGTTTGAATAATCGACCGAAGTGGTACCCGGCACCTTTCCCCAGTCCCAACCGGTCTGGTAGTCGTGCCCGCTTCGCCACAATGCCGGATAGGGAAGCTGGTTGTTAATGATCTCCATCTGCCCGTGGCTGTCGTACCGGCCATAGTCGTTCTCCTGGGCTCCGGACTCATAATCCCACACATAAGCGCTGGTACCCTTTACCGACACCATCCAGTCGTTGCCACGGAAAAGCGCCATCGAAGCATAGGGCTTCGACCAGAATCCTGTTGGAAACGGTTCGGGGGCAAATCCCTCCTTCACCACGTCCAGAATGGCATCCATTTGGCCTGGTGTATTGGTGTACATTATAGAGCTTCCCACCGAGTTGATCTGTTTACTGACCGGATCGTGCGCCGGATTCCACCAGCGCATCAACGCCCGGGCCAGGGTAGTGTCGGTCTTCTCCGGATCCATTGACCGCGCCATATAGGCAATGGGTGCTATCAGGGTGGCGCCAACATCGAAGCCAATCCCCCGCCCGCTGATCCCCTTCGGAACATCATACAGATGGGTGATCAGGCGATAGGTTAACAGGAAATGGTTAATATTCTCTTTCGACTGCCGGCTCATGTCGAACGTGGTATGCCGCAACAAGTAAGCAACCTGAGCCATAATATTTACACCATTAACCGTATAAGAGCTCAGATAGGGCCCCCGGTGGTGGTACCCCAGGCCATCGGGTTTGATCCCGTCGTTCCAGCCATAGGTGATGGCCAGATTCCGGTCGAGCCACTTCTGATAATGCCTCAAATACTGAACTTTCTGCGGGTCATCGTTCTCCATCATAGCAATGCAGACCAACCGGAACAGGGTTGTGGTGCGCCAGTCATCTACATTGATCTCCGTAATGAAATCGTCGGGGGCAAACAGGGTGTTAAAAGCTGTTACCCACTTCATGGTCTCAACCTCGCGGTCATATTTCGTCTTTCCATCTTCCCACGGCTCCCTCTTCAACTCCTCTCTCAGCAGGTAAACGGCATAGATCCAGCCAACCATCCGAAGCTTCTCTAATCGCAAGGTTCCCAAAGCACTTCCATAGGCCCATCCCTGATCGTGAAAATAGTCGAACAGCAGAAACAGATCCTCCTTACTCTGCTGATTACCGTTCAGACGGAAGTCGAGCGCTAATGGAATCATCAGATTTTGGGCAAAGTCAGGACCAAACTTGGGACTGTGATCGGAGAAGACGGCAAAAAGTCCCGGACCGGTGAGGCGCCCATCCGCTTCGCGAACGATCTTCTGCTTTTTAAAGTTGGCAACACCACTGGCAATGAATTTATTCATAGCCGTCACACGCCCCTGAAAAAAGGGATCATCAGCATGCACTGAGGTACCAAACAGCCAGTGGTCTATTCGTTCACCGATCAGCTCCATATCTTCTTTCTCCGCGGCAGTGATCTCCGACGGAAGCGGCAGATAGGGCTGTGGAAACCACTTCTCATAAACATAGGGCTGCTCGTTATCTTCCACATAGAAAGTGTTGTTCGTAACTCCCGGACGGGCAAACTGATGCCCCGGAGAACGGTAATAGAGAATGGTAGCGATCTCAAACACATCGAAGAAGAGCCGGCCCGAAGGCACCCCTTCCGGGGCAAAGATCTCCATCCGCGTCATCGTTGTAGAACGATCCTGCCGACCCATATCCTGTTCAAAACGGACCCACATGCCACGCCAGCCTTTAAAATTGATCTTATAATAGAAGGAACAATCGATCTGATTGGAGCTGTTGTAAAAGACAATCCGGATACTATCGCCAATATCGGCCTCGCTATAGATCCACAGCTTCATGCCGGTATCCCCTTTGTGACTGGCCGTAACCGAAGGCTCGGTAACCACCAGCCGGGCACCCTCTTCCCAACGCCAGAGAAGGGAGCGCTGCCCCTGCTTCTTTCGGTAGGTTGTCGTTTCAACCGAGCCTTTGCCATTGGTCTGCCAGGTCGATGGAACCTCTCCTTCAAAGGTCTGGGTTTTCCCAAACGTATTGGATTCGTTGTACTGAGCTCTCAGCCCGGACGGACCCATAAAAATCAAGATCAACAGAACAACTAAAAAAGAGAACCTTTTCTTATTTGAAGTGATGAAGTCACCCTGCCCTTTAACCGAACCATTATCGGAAATATATTGGGAATAAACCAACTTGTGCTTTACAAACAAGGATTTAAATCCAGCACAACAAATACTATTTAAATACTTACTATTAACCATTTACAATATATAAAAAATTCACTACAATGCGTTCAGAACCTTTTCAGCCTAACTATAAAAAAAAAATTTGGAACTCTGAATTCCAAAATTTGACAAAATAATGCAAAATAAATCAATAAAAAAATGACAAGGAGGTTTTATATACCATGTTTTTTTTAGTGACATTCAATTCATATTATTTAATCTTTTCAGGCGTCAATCTAAACTTATCAGGAAGAAACAGCTTTCAACCCGACAATGGATCCGATTAAAGTGGTCAGAAAGAAGAGTCGAAGAAAGGTTGCCGGCTCTTTAAAAATCAATATGCCCACCAAAGCAGTACCGGTTGCTCCGATTCCGGTCCATACCGCGTAAGCAGTTCCGATGGGTAGTGCCTGAGTGGCTTTAATCAACAGAGCCATACTGATCGTCAGGGAGATCAAAAACCCTGCATACCACATCAGCATCTCATTTCCGGCACTCTCTTTGGCCTTTCCCAAACAGAAAGCAAAGGCCACCTCAAAGAGGCCGGCAATAATCAAAACAATCCAATTCATCTGATTAAAATAAAAAAAATCAACTACAAGTCAGAAATCCCAATGCCTTTTAAAATATTACACGAATCCATGACAGATTCAATACAATTCACCCTCATGCATCGAATTGATTAAATACGACATCCAAATATGCCAATTGAACAAAAACAGTTACCCTGTAAAAGACAATAAACCTGCCAGACAAAAATATAGCGGTGAGACCATCTCACCGCTTCCTTCAACTATGATTTATAAACGAATAGCCACTCATTATTTTAAAAGTGAGCCAAACATCCAGACCATTTTTTCCTGATTTCCGATGTAATCAGACAACATAGCAGCAGTTCCTTCATCGTCATTATCCGAAGCCAGCGCAATGAGTTCCCGCTCCGAAGCCATAAGTATGGAAGTATCTGCCAACAGTGCATTGATCGTATCCTCAGCAGAGGAAACATCCAGGCGTTCCTTTACTGCAGAGATCTTCAGATAGGCAGAAAAAGCATGAACCGGCTTGCCTCCAAGCATCAATATACGCTCTGCAATCTCATCAGCCATCTCATTCAACTGGTTGTATATCTCTTCAAATTTCTCGTGCAGTGCAAAGAACTGCTTCCCTTTAATATTCCAATGGTATCCGCGAACATTCATGTAGGTGATCTGCACACTACTGAGATAAGCATTTAACTTCTCCACCATTTCATTCTGATAACTCTTTTTTAATCCAATTTCCATAATACGTAATTTTTAAATTAATGATTAATGTTTTTGTGTTTTATAAAATTTCCTGTGATGCTCAACTTGATATCCTCAATCACAAAATTGTCAATCCGGTGCTTTCCGAAGAACTCACCCAACAGCCGGTCCAGCTCTTCATTGTGATAATCTTCAATATAATCACACTGAAGACAATAAAGGTGATGATGATTCTCCATTATTCCATCGTAACGCATAATATCCTTCTCTGTCTTTACCTTCTTGATCAGTTGATTGTCAACCAACGTTTCCAAAACCTTATAGACCGTCCCCGAACCGATATTAGGATCTTTTTTCCGTATAAAATCGAGGATGTTCTCTGCTGTCGGATGATTGCTCAACGTGTAGATCGCTTCTAAAACACGCATCCGTTGAGGCGTAACTTTTAAACCTTTTGATGATATTAAATCCCTTATTTTTAAATTATTATTCATTAAAATTAACTCTAAATAAGAATAATTCTTTCTTATATATGATTCAAAATTAGCATTTATAATTTAAATTACCAAATGGCATTGGCATGATTTAAATTATTTTAACAATCAGAGCTAAAAAAAACGGATATAATTCGTTTAGAAGGTCATACCTATCAGGCAGACAGGTCATATCTATCAGGCAGACAGGTCATATCTATGCGCAGGCAAGGTTATTTCAACTTCAGCCGCAAGCTGTTGGTCACCACGCTGACACTGCTCAGGGCCATGGCGGCCCCGGCGATCATTGGATCCAATAAAAATCCGTTGACCGGATAGAGAATTCCGGCAGCGATGGGAATTCCGATTACATTATAAAAAAATGCCCAAAAAAGATTTTGTTTTATGGTAGCAACGGTAGCCTTTGACAGACTGATGGCTTCTCTGATCTTCAACAGGTTGGAAGATATGATTGTCATCCGGGCAACATCCATCGCAATATCACTACCTCTGCCCATGGCGATACTCACATCGGCCTGGGCCAGCGCGACACTGTCATTAATACCATCCCCTGCCATGGCAACAATCTTTCCCTCTGCCTGCAACGCTTTCACATAATCAGCCTTCTCTCCCGGTAACAGTCCGGCTTTAAAGTGGCCTATTCCTGTTTTTTCTGAAATGGAATTAGCGGTAGCTTCATTATCTCCGGTGAGCATATGTACCTCAATACCTGACTTCAACAGTTGCTGAATGGCCTCTCTTGAGGAGGATTTAATCGGATCGGTAACAGCCAGTATAGCCAAAACATGACTGCTATTGGCAAACCACAAAACGGTTTTTGCCTCCCGACTCCAATGGTCAGCTTTTTCTACGAACCTCTTTTCAAACAATATCTCCTTTTCTTCTATCAACCGTTGATTTCCAACAAAATAGGTACTGTCTTCAACCACAGCTGTTGCCCCTTTGCCTGTAATGCTCTCAAAATGAGAAACAATCACCGGACTGTTTTGATTCAGATATGTGACAACCGCTTCGGCCAACGGATGTTCCGACTGACGTTCGATGCTCAAGAGAATTTGTTTCGAAAACGAATCTTCTTCGAACCACAGATCATTGGTAACTACTGGCTTTCCTTCGGTAATAGTCCCGGTTTTATCCAATACAACGGCATTTACCCGTTTCGTGAGCTCCAGGCTTTCGGCATCTTTAATCAGAATTCCCTGCTGAGCTCCCTTGCCCATTCCAACCATGATCGCTGTAGGCGTGGCCAATCCCAGCGCACAAGGGCAGGCGATCACCAATACCGTTATAAGCGCCAGCAATCCCTGCGAAAATCCGTTCTCAACCCCCACCACATTCCAAACGATGAAAGCAGTGATCGCGATGGTCATAACAACCGGCACAAATATCCCGGCAATTTTGTCCACCAGCTTTTGTACCGGGGCTTTACTACCCTGTGCATCCTGTACCGTTTTGATAATCTGTGCCAGCATGGTGTCGCTGCCCACTTTTTCAGCGATGAAGGTGAAACTCCCCTTTTGATTGATGGTTCCCGCAAAAACGGGATCATTCGCCCTCTTTAACACCGGCAATGGTTCGCCACTCAGCATGCTCTCATCGACATACGAACTCCCATCGGCTACCACGCCATCGACCGCAATTTTATCGCCGGGCTTTACCAAAAGCCGGCTTCCCCTAATTACCTCATCAATGCTAACTTTCAGGTGCTTCCCCTGCCGAACAACGGTGACGTGCTGTGGCTGAAGCCCCATAAGCTTCTTAATGGCCATAGAAGCAGACCCTTTGGCTCTCTCCTCAAGCAGCTTACCCAATAAGATAAAGGCGATAATAACCGCCGCAGCTTCAAAATAGACATGCACCTCCAATCCCCTGCTCT
>CAZILU010000141.1:0-7578 GCA_964540165.1 uncultured Mariniphaga sp. | reverse complement strand
CCCGAGGGAAAGGGAAAGCTGCGCAAGCGCGATGGCGACAAGATGGGCTTCCCCGTCTTCCCGCTGCTGTGGAACGATCCGGCCACCGGCGAGCTGTTCCGCGGCTACCGCGAAGATGGCTACTTCCCCGAGGCGTTCATCAACCTGCTGGCGCTGTTGGGCTGGAACCCCGGCACCGAGCAGGAGTTCTTCACCCTGGAAGAGCTCACCGCCCTCTTTTCGATCGACCGGGTGGTGAAGTCAGGCTCCCGCTTCGATCCCGAAAAGGCGAAGTGGTTCAACCGGCACTACTTCCAGCAAAAGGAGGAGAGCGCGTTGGCCGATGCCTTCCGGGTGCTGCTGCAGAAACGCGGCATCACCGCCGGTGACAGCACCGTGGAGAAGGTGGTTGCCGTGATCAAGGAGCGCTGCACCTTTGTCAGCGACCTCTGGGAGCAGGGATCCTTCTTCTTTGTGGCGCCCGGTGCATACGATGAAAAGACGGTACGTAAGAAGTGGAAGGAGGATACCCCCGCCATGCTCACTGCCATCGCGCAGGAGCTGGCCGCCGTAGAGCTGTGGGAGGCCGAAGCCATCAAAGAGGCCTTCTCCGCCTTCGTCAACGCGCAGGGCTGGAGCTTCGGGATGGTGATGCCACCGCTGCGTATCTGCCTGGTAGGCGATAATGTAGGGCCCGACCTCTTCACCATTTTCGAGATTGTCGGGAAAGAAGCATCGCTCGCCCGCATCGATACGGCTTTGCAGAAAATTGGTTCCGGGCATTAGAGCGCTTCACGAAGGGGGAGATAACCCCCTTTTCTGTTTCTCTGACAAAGGGGCCGCACAGAAGCACCGTTCGTGAAGGATGCTGCCTTCCCCCACTGCGCATGAGGAAATCCCGTCCCCTCCTACTCCAGAAAACTGCCCGGCAGTGATTTATTCGTGCGGGCGCCCAGTGTTTTGATCTGTTCCACACGGCGCAGCAGGTTACCGCTGCCGGTATGCAGCTTGTTCATCGCCTGGTCGTAATTTTTCCGCGTTGCCTCCAGGTTCTTCCCGATGTTCTCCAGGTCGCCGATGAGCCCCACGAACTTATCGTAGAGGGCGCCGCTCTGGCGGGCGATCTCCAGGGCGTTGCGTGTCTGATTCTCCTGTTGCCAGACAGAGGCGATGGTACGGAGGGTTGCCAGCAGCGTGGAGGGGCTCACCACCACCACGTTTCGCTCCCACGCGTATGCGAAGAGCTCCTGGTCCTGCTGCACCGCCAGGCTGAACGAAGCCTCGATGGGCACGAACAGCAGCACAAAGTCGGGTGAGTTAAGCGTTTTTGCGGCAGGGTAGTGTTTCTCGCTCAGTCCGCGGATATGGCTCTTCAGGCTGGCCACATGCTCCCGTGCGAAGGCATCGCGCTCCCCCTCCGTTTGGGCGTTCACCGCCCGCTCGTAAGCCAGCAGCGACACTTTAGCATCGATGATGATGTGCTTTGCATCGGGCAGGTTCACCACGATATCGGGCTGAATACGCCGTCCGTTGGCCGTTGCATCGCTGTACTGCTTCGTGTACCCCTGCTCCCCCTCGCCAAGGCCCGACCGCTCTAAGATGCGTTCCAGCACCACCTCACCCCAGTTCCCCTGCATCTTCACATCGCCTTTCAGCGCTTTGGTGAGGTTGCCTGCCTCCTGGCTGATGCGCTGGTTCAGGTCGTACAGCTTCCGCAGCTCCGCCTGCAGCGAGGTCTGGTCCCTGAGGCCCTTCTCGTAGGTCTCCTCCACCTTTTTCTCGAAGAGGAGGATCTTCTCCTTCAGGGGATTGAGCACCTCTCCCATATTTTTACGGCTGTCGAAGGCGAAGGTCGCCGCATGCTCCTTCAGCAGGCGCCCGGCGATATTCTCAAACTCGAGGGTGAACCGCTTACGGATCTCCTCCACCTCCCCCCGCTGCAGCTCCATCTTCTCCTGCAGGGCGCTGTTCTCCGCCCGCACCCGCTCCAGCGCACCCGTGAGCCGCAGGTTATCCTCGTGGTTGGTGGCAACAGCCCGGTCCTGACGCTCCAGCACCTCAACAGCCGCGCGGTGGCGATCCTCCCACAGAAGGGCCTCCTTCTCCGCAGCGGTGAGCAGCGCTTTCAGCTCCTCCTCGCGGGCAACGGCCTGCCGCTGCAGCTTTCCATGCCGCACCGATGAACGGACCAGCAGAAAGATAACAGCCACAACAGCCACCAGCAGCAGGAGCGTAAGAATCAGAATCAGACTGTGATTATCCATGACAATACCATTGAACCGTAAAAACGGCTCAAGTTAACCAAAATAGAGAAAGTAACCGGCCCGAAGGGCAAAAATTACCACTTATAAACGATGGAGTTGATGTTCATGCCGGCCCCGACCGAGCAGAGGATGATATAGTCGCCCGGATTCACCTCCTGATCTTTGATCTTCCCCTTCAGCACCAGGTCGAGCAGCGTAGGCACCGTCGCCGTGGAGGAGTTCCCCAGGTCGCGAATGCTCATCGGCATGATCCCTTTGGGGATCTCTTTGCTGTTGTAAAGGCGGAAGACACCGCTCAGAATCGACTCATCCATCTTTTCGTTCGCCTGGTGAATAAACACCTTTTTGATATCGGAAAGCTGAAGGCCGGCCTTTTCGATGCTCTCCTTCACCACCCCGGGTACATGCCTGATGGCATAGATGTAGAGCTTGTGACCCTCCATTTTTATCCAGAGGTCGCGCTGGTCGGCGTTGGGATTATTTGATTTTCCCAGGGTTAGCAGGTTAGCATAGGGAATGGAGTCGGAGCGGCTGGCATGGGAGATGATCCCGGTTGGCTCATCGCTTTCGAACGCTTCGACGATGGTAGCGCCGGCGCCGTCGGCATAGATCATCGAGTCGCGGTCGTGCGGATCGGAGATGCGTGAGAGCACATCGGCACCCACCACCACACCCCGTTTCATCGCGCCGCTCTTGATGAATGCATCGGCGATGATCATCCCCTGGGTCCACCCCGGGCAACCGGAGATCACATCGTGGCAGATGCAGGCAGGGTTCTTCAGGTGCAGCTTCATCTTGACGCGGTTCGCCAGGGCAGGCAGGATATCGCTGTGTGAATTTCCGGCGCTGATATCGCCGAAGTTGTGCGCCACAAGGATAAAATCGAGGCTATCCAGTGATACCTGGGCTGATTTGCAGGCTTCCTTAACCGCCAGGGCGGCCAGATCGGAGGTCACCTGGTCGTCGCCAACATAGCGACGCTCTTCGATGTTGGTGATCTCATAAAACTTCCGGACAATCTCTTCGTTCTCTTTGTCAAACGGCTGTCCGTTTGCATCGTAAAATGTATGATTCAGAAAATCGGCATTCTTCACCACCTTGGGCGGCAGGCAACTGCCCGTGCCGATAATTCGTGTATAGATCTCTTTTGCCATATCTAATCAATTCTCATTTAAGCCATTATCAAATATTTTCAGTACCACATCTTCTCCATCGAAAACGGCGTACGAAAAATGGGTAATCCAGTCACCCAGAAGGACAAACTGCGATCCATTCCTGACCTCAACCTGAGCCATCCGGTGCCGGTGGCCAAAGATAAAATAATCTACCCATTCGCTGTTCAGATAGTTTTCTGCGAACCGGAACATGCACTCATTCTTAACTTTAAATTCTTCTTTCCGGTCCATTTTCGAGAGCCGGCTGGCCATCGACCAGCGGTGTGCCAGGTGAAAGGCGAAGTTGGGGTGAAGGCGTGCAAAGAGCCACTGCAGCTTTTTGCTGGTGAATATCCTTTTCAGAAAGAGGTATCCCTTATCATCGGGGTCGAGTCCGTCGCCGTGAGCTAAATAAAACCGCTTGCCGTTCCGTTCGGTGACCCACTCATCGCGGTGAAGGGTGAGTCCCACCTCGTTTGGCAGGTAGTCGAACACCCATAGGTCGTGGTTTCCGGCAAAGAAGTGCACCGGGATCCCGTGGTCGGTCATATCGGCCAATCGACCCAGCACGCGGGTAAATCCACGGGGGACCACCTTGCGGTACTCGAACCAGAAGTCGAAGATATCGCCCATCAGGTATAGTTCCGCTGCATCGCCACGGATGGCATCCAGCCAGGCGACAAATCGCTTCTCCCGGGCATCATTATCTTTCAAAGCCGGTGCCCCCAGGTGGAGGTCCGACACAAAATAGATCTTCTTATGTGGTGATAAGTCAACAGCCATTATCGACAAACTATTTCTTAATCAGCAACTTAGCCAGCGACTGATCGAGGGCGGGGCCCCGCAGGTCCTGGCCAACAATTTCGCCGTCTCCATCCAACAAATAATTGTATGGAATGGTTCGAACGTTATAGGTTTGGAGAGCCCTGACACTCCCCTTCATATCGCCCACCTGTATCCAGGTCAGCTGATCTTTTTCGACCGCCTCCAACCATTCGGCGCGGTTTTGGTCGATGCTCACCTGGTAGATCTCGAAGCCCCTGGCATGGTATTTCCGGTATGCCTCCACCAGGGCCTGGTTCAGAATGCGCGAATCGCGGTCGTTGGCCGACCAGAACTGCAGCAGCACCACCTTTCCCCGGAGCGACCGGAGGCTGATCTCCATGCCGCCGGGATCGGGCAGCACAATATCGGGGCTGTTCTCCCCCTGCTCACGGATCAACTGGCGCAGGCGGGCATTCTTCTCCTCCTTCAGCAGTTGCAGCGTGTTCTGGTAGAGGGTCTGCACATGGCTCGACTGCGGATAGATGGTGTGAAGTGCGGAGGCTGCAACACGCATCGGCTGAATATCCTTGATGATATACTCCTGGTCGTCGAACGTCTGATAGAGGGCTAACACGCTGGCCATGGAGAAGGGGTTCTCCATCACAAAGCCGGTAGAGAAGCTGACCTGCGCCTGCCGGATGGAGTCGATTTTGCGGCTCCATACCCGCTTCATGTGGGAGAAGTCGGGATTACCGCCATAGACGGTAGAGAGCGACCGGATGGAGTCCATCTGTTTTCGCGTGCGGAGGAGGTGGTCGTTGAGGCTCTTCACCTGGAGTGAACCGGGCGAGCCCTCCACCTGGTAGTGGCGCTCAAAATTGGCAGCATCACCCGTAACCGTCACCTGCTCGGCAGAATCGACCAGCAGGGTGATAAACTTACTATCGTTGATTTTCAGCAGATAAAAGGTAGGGATCACGGCACTGCCGGTAAACCGGAACGCTCCCTGCGGGTCGATCCGCGCAGAGTCGATGATCTTCGATGAAGATACCTGCAGCTCCTCCAGGTAGATCCGCTGTCCCACGGCGTGGGTTATCCTCCCGTCGATGGAGAAGTTCCCCTTTTCGCTGCTGCAGCCGGCAGCCAGTAAAACGCCAATCAATCCCGATAATAACAACCTCCTGATACTCATCCTGAATTTTCAAGTAAAGGTGGTAAAAATAATCATTTTATCTGTTTTTTTTATCGCCAGGGAGGAAAGGCCCCGCGGAAAGTTGAAATAATCATCCTCATTTGTCGCTTAAATTGCCAGGCGCATTTCTCTGTTCGGGGAAAACAGTGAAATCGAATTAGAAGAATATTAAAGTAATCCGGTGGTGATCATTTTTCTCCGGCACCATACCGGTAAATTCAGGAAAAAATTTTATGTTCGCTGATCGACAGAAAAGAGGTGAAGATATACAACGACACGAATTCATTCAGGGCCACCCGGCCGGTGGTAACCATCGGCACGTTCGACGGTGTTCATCTGGGTCACCGTGAGGTGATTGCCCGGTTGCGGTCGATTGCGCATGAGCGTGGGGGTGAGTCGGTCATCTTCACCTTTTATCCCCACCCCCGGCTGGTAACCGCCCCCGACGAGACCAACCTGCGGCTGCTGACCACGCTGCCGGAAAAGGAGGCTCTCTTTGCCCGGTCGGGGATCGATCACCTCATTGTATATCCCTTTACCCGGGCGTTTGCACAGCTCACCTACGCCGAGTTTGTAGAGGAGGTGCTGGTTAAACAGCTCCACACCCACTGCCTGGTGGTGGGTTATGACCACCGCTTCGGGAAGAACCGCGAAGGGGGATATGAGTACCTGCAGCAGTGCGCGAAGAAGTTCGGCTTCGATATTGAAAAGCTGGATGTGCTGCTGGTTGATGAGGCCCACGTGAGCTCCACCCACATACGAAAAGCGCTGGAGGAGGGCGACATCGCCCTGGCGAACCGTTTCTTAGGCTACCGCTATACGCTGCACGGCACGGTGGTGGAGGGCCAGCGCGTGGGACGGAAACTGGGATTCCCCACCGCCAACATCGAAGCATCCGACCCCAACAAGCTGATCCCCGGCTACGGCGTGTATGCCGTGGAGGTGGCGCTGGAAGGAGACCGGTACGGCGGCATGCTGAACATCGGCAGCCGGCCTACCTTCAACAAAAACGCCGACAACCGGAGCATCGAAGTGCACATCTTCAACTTCAGCGGCAACATCTACAACCGCGAAATCACCCTTACCTTCGCCGGCAAGATCCGTGACGAACAGAAGTTCAGCAGTGTCAAAGCCCTCACCGAACAGCTAAAAAAAGACAAAGTGGCGGCGCAACAAATTTTGGAAGCAACAAACTAAAAAATTAATTCCGAATGGACACCGATGACTTATCAAGAGAAGCATACAATATACCAACCCTAATGGTAGGCTTTCCAAGCCGCCCTGGCATAGATTAACCCGGAAATGGAAAATATAATAAATATACGCAGAAGAGACCAGGCAGAATCTACAATACAAATATCCCTGTGATCAAAACAGAAATCAAATAACAGACCTAAAAGAGTTACTCCTACACTAAAATACAATCCCCAAAATATTATACCCTGGAAAATTAAGAACTTGACTTGTCCGTATCTTTGCATCCTGTTTATCAATCTACGGGTTCTTTTACTACTTTTCTCTCCTCTTTTAAAAGCCTCAATTTTAATTTTTAAAACCCTTAAAATATATCTAAAACAATATAATCCCAGTACGCAAAGCGAAAGAATTATTATCAAGATGATCAATTCTTGTGGTGACATTTTTTTATTTTAAATTTCTGATAAGATTCCTACTATTACAATAAAAACATTAACATTTAAGCTTTAACGGCAATTAAATCCTATTTTGAGTTATAATCCTCATAATGATCAATTAATCGATCAATACCCTCATCGGCAGAATTTATTATTCCTCCATAAATAGCCCCAGGGATCGATAAAATTTTGCACCCTTTAATCGCTCCTTCAATATCCTTTTCCTCCATCTCTTTTAAGGTCTCTTCAAACCATTCATTTTTTTCGTCATCATTCCAGCTATCAACCCACCATTCCTCAACCGAAGTCCACATGGAGCCAATCCAGGAATCTTCTTCATCATCTGAACTTTTTAGAAGTAATTGACCATTTTTAATTTGTATGTGATTTAAATCATCCTCATTATACTTTTGAAGAATCTCAGGATAATTCACTGCAAAATACCATTTTCTGATGTTCTTATGCCAATATTGATAAGTTGCATAGGCTGTGCTGGTGGCACAATAAATTATTTTTGCTTCATCTACAGGCAATTCCTGTATCGCTCTTTGATTAAGGTGGTCCAAATCTTCTTTCACTTTTACTAAGTT
>CAZILU010000140.1:0-7612 GCA_964540165.1 uncultured Mariniphaga sp. | reverse complement strand
ATTTTACCATTGGCTGTTTTTGGAAGCTGGTCGATAAACCGGATTTTCCGGGGCTGTTCATATCTGGTTAACCGTTGGGTACAGATCTCTCTCAACCGTTTCTCTTCCATGGGAGATTCGCTCCCTTCAATCACCAAAATCAGCTCTTGTCCCAGGGTGGGGTGTGGTTCTGACGAGATGATGAATGGTTTGTTGATGAGTGATTCCAGCTTCTTTTCCAGCACCTCCGGTGAGAATTTCAACCCACCCGATATGATTATATTGTCTTTTCTGCCGGTAATTCGAAACGTTTTATCATCGATCAGTTCGGCCAGATCGG
Organism: uncultured Mariniphaga sp.; assembly: GCA_964540165.1. Lineage (GTDB taxonomy): Bacteria > Bacteroidota > Bacteroidia > Bacteroidales > Prolixibacteraceae > Mariniphaga. The sequence continues at coordinate 7,293 of CAZILU010000140.1, read as the reverse complement.
TGGTTTGGAGGGGTTGTTCATCGATTCCGGGTGCGAATATGTGCAGGCAACCATCGTCCGATAAACCTACACGGATTTGATTCAGGCAACGGTAGAACGGATCTTTCCCGGGGTCGTTAATTTTTCTCAGGGCGATGTGTGTTGCGGTTTCTGTCATTGCATAGCCGGAGTAGCAGGCTGTACCGACATGTTGGAGCTGGTTATCAAGCTCATGCGGAATGGCTGATCCACCCAATAATAGGATTTGAATTTGGTTTAACCACTGGCCGGGTGACCCCTCCTGGTTTAAGATCCTGGCTGTCTGATGCGGAACCATGGCAGCAAATCGAAAATGTTCCCGCTTCAAAAAGGAGAAGTCGGTTGACGGTTTTGCCGGAACCAGGTCGAGCGATCCCGCCAGCGCTCTAATAACCATCACTTTTCCGGCAATGTAGTCCATTGGCAGACAGTGCAGTATTCGGTCTTTTGGCTGAAGGTTGAAAAATTCCAGGGTTCGCCTGGCGCTTTGTGCCACAAACGCTTTTGTCAGTTGGATGGTTTTTGGTTTGCCGGTGCTTCCGGAAGTATTAACTTCGATAAAATCAGCGGGTGAGTACCATTCCTTCAGGAAGTTTCCCAGTTTTTTCAGGTATTCGGGTTGGCGGGTCTCTTCGAGAAACGTCTCAATTTCAATTTTTTCTCCGTTTATGATTATATGATTTGGAAATGGATTCATCGGCTAAGGAAATGGTCAGGGATTTGAAATTTTTGTTCGGGCAGAGACCACAGCGACTCATGGCTGATTGCCAGCGGCGACGGGATGTTGTTGCTGTATAGTGCTCCTGTTCCCAGTCCCTGGTAACCCTTTGCCTGTTGATGGAATGCCCACTGTGCAATAGCATTCAGTCCGATATTGGATTCGAGATAGGAGGTGATCCACCAATCAATATGATAATGATTCGCCATCAGGATCCACTCATTGCATCCCGAGAATCCACCATGGAGACTGGGTTTCAGCACCAGGAACTGAGGACGGATTTTTCGGAGAAGTTCCTCTTTCCGGAAGGATGAGGTAATTCCGATCAGCTCTTCATCGAAGGCGATGGGGACAGGGGATTTTTCGCAGAGCAGCGCCATCTCATTCCATTGCCCGGGTGCTATGGGTTGCTCAACTGAGTGAATGTGCAGCGGTGTTAGCCGTTGCAGCTTTTGCAATGCCTCCTTTGGAGAGAAGGCACCGTTGGCGTCGAGCCGGAGGGTTAACTGGTCAGGGCTATGCTGTTCTCTGATGGCTTGCAGGATTGCGAGCTCTTTTTCAAAATCCTGACCACCGATTTTCAGTTTGATGCAGCGGAAACCGGCTTTCAGTTTCTCCTCGATCTGTTGTTGCATGAACGGGATGTTGCCCATCCAAATCAGTCCGTTGATGGGTATTCCCTTCCTTCCATCGGTAAATGGCGAAGGGAACAGCACCCGGTTCCCGCCCCGTTGGAGGTCGAGCCAGGCGCTCTCTAATGCCAGATGAACCGAGGAGACCGGCTGAGTGACCTCCGGGTTTTTTAGAAAGTGCTTCGGATGCAACGTAACAGCTCTCAGGAGCTCTTCAACCTCTTCGGTGGTTTCCCGGCTGAGGCCAGGAAGCGGAGCGCATTCACCGATGCCGATGCAGCCCTTCACTTCAAGGAAGAGAAACCATACCCGTCGTGTTTCGTATGAGGCACGCGAGGTTTGAACGGGTCTCATAAATTTGAGTTCGTATGGTTTCATCCACGCTTTCATTGATTAACGTTTTTTTATTAAAAAAAACATGTAGTCATCTATTGGTTTTATCCATGCTTTCATGGCAGGGAGAGAATAAGCCCGGTTATAAAGAGCAGGGTAAATGCCAGGGTCGAGAGTGACAGGCGTTTCAGAAAGGGGTCTAACGCTTTTTCATTGGTGATCTGCAGGATTTTTTTCAGATCCATCAAAAATAGCGGCAGTGTGATCAAAAAGAGCAGCTGCCAAGGTGAGTGATACGTTGCGACTATAAACAGCAGGGCGGCGATCCAGCCCAAAGCAATCAATAACAAATGATAGAGCTTGCTTTTCCGGGTTCCTAATCGTACCGGAATGGTGATTTTTTCGGAATTCCGATCGTTGTTCTGGTCGCGCATGTTGTTGAGGTTCAGTACGCCGGTGCTAAAAAGGCCGATGGTGACCGATGGCAGGAATATTTCGGCCGGCAGCGTGCCGTGGTTTAGGAAAAAGACACCGGCAACCGGGAGCAGGCCAAAAAAGATAAAGACAAAGGGATCGCCTAATCCGATGTAGCCGTAAGATTTTCTCCCCGCGGTATAGAAATAGGCAGCCAGAAGGGAGAGTATCCCCAATGCGATGAAGATGAAGAAGGCACTTTTAGACGTATGCCAGGTTCCCAGCCAAACGAGGAGCAGTCCGGAGATAAAACTGAGCAGGCCGGTAAGTGCCATGCCGGCTTTCATCTCCCGGCGACTGATTTTTCCTCCCTGTACGGTGCGAACGGGACCCACCCGGTGGTGGTTATCGGTGCCTTTCTGGCTGTCGCCGTAATCGTTGGCAAAATTGGAGAAGATCTGGATCAGGGTTGCTGTCATAAGGGCAAGCAAGGCTATCGGGAGTTGCAGCAACCCGTAGTGCCAGGCCAGTCCGCATCCCATCAGGATGCCCGACAATGCCAATGGCAGGGTTCTCGGGCGGGCTGCATCGATCCATGATGTTATTGTTGCCATACCTTCAGTATTTTTTGGTTAATGTTAACCAGGCTGTCAGGGAAATTTTGGGAACTTTTTAAAATCGGGCTTACGTTTTTCGAGAAATGCATGTTTCCCCTCCTGTGCCTCTTCGGTGAGGTAGTATAGCAGGGTGGCATTTCCGGCAAACTCCTGGATTCCCACTTGTCCGTCCAATTCGGCATTGAGGCCCAGTTTCAGCATGCGCAAAGCTAACGGACTGTGTTCCTGCATTTTTTGCGCCCATGCAACCACTTCGTCTTCCAGTTGATCGAAGGGAACTACCTGGTTTACCAGTCCCATTTCGAGGGCTTCGGCCGCTGAATATTGCCGGCACATGAACCAGATCTCCCGAGCCTTTTTTTGTCCAACGATGCTGGCCAGGTATGATGACCCTAATCCCGCATCGAAGCTTCCCACCTTAGGGCCTGTCTGGCCAAAAATGGCGTTTTCGCTGGCAATGGAGAGGTCGCAAACCACATGCAAGACATGCCCGCCACCAATGGCATAGCCATTCACCATGGCAATGACCGGCTTGGGCATGCTCCGTATCTGCTTTTGCACTTCCAGGATGTTGAGCCGCGGAATGCCGTCCTTATCGATGTAACCTCCCTTTCCCTTAACGGTTTGATCACCACCGGCACAGAAGGCTTTATCGCCCGCACCGGTGAGCACTACGACGTTGATGCGCTGATCTTCGCGGCAGATCCGCAAAGCATCACTCATCTCATTAACCGTTGTTGGTCTGAAGGCATTGCGGTAACGCTCGCGATTGATGGTGATTCTGCCGATCCCCTCAAAATGGTCGAAGAGGATATCTTCATACTCCTTCAACGGTTTCCATATTCGGTTTGCCTGTGTCATAACTATTTTTATATTAATGCTTTAAATAGATTGCGATAGTGAGTTGTGTTCACCGCTGCGTTGGTGAATACCTCCAGCAGCCTGGCCTTCTGTTTTCCCCGGTTATAGAGGTGAAACAGCTCCTGTTCGAGGGAGTTCTGGCTGTCGGCCCTAAGGTAATTTATTCCGTAGGTTTGAGCCAGGCCCTGAGCACTGATTTTGTTTTTAGTATAGAAGAACTGTTCAAACGCCGGGCTGTCGGATAACTGGTCAATCATTCCAAAGATATTACCCCCGCCGTTATGCAGTACGATGATGCGCAGGTTACGGGGGACATATTGGTTCCATAAAGCGTTGGAGTCATAAAAAAACGACAGGTCACCGAGGATGATGGTGTTGATCTTATCTGACTGGCTGGCAAATCCCACGGCTGTCGAGAGAGAGCCATCGATTCCGCTAACCCCTCTGTTTCCGTAAAAAGCGATATTTTTAGGCATATCCATCATCAGGGCATACCTGACGGGGGTGCTGTTTCCCAGGTGCAACACCGAGTTTTCAGGCAGCTGCGTAAGAATTTTTTGCACAATGGTCATATCACAAAATCCGGCCTGATGGAGATAGCTGTTGCGGCTCTTTTTTATGTTTGCTTCTGCCAGCTTCCAGCGTTGCTGGTAGTCGTTCTGCTTACCGGAGATTTGTCGCATCAGGTAACTTAAAAACAGCTTGGCTTCCGATTCGAACACCTGCGTTAATGATTGCCAGGTGTCGTAGTAACGGGCAGCGGGGTCGATATGCCAGTGGTTAACGGGAGGGTTTCTTTTCAGGAGCTTTCTGAGGTTTTTGGAGACGATACTTCCTCCGAAGGTGATCACCAGGTCAGGCATCAGGTCAGGGTCCGGCCGGTTCAGCAAACGGGCAGCGAGGAGGTCGCCATTCTCAACGAAGAGGGGATGATTTAAATTCGAGAGCTGTTCTTTCAGGATAATGGCTCCGGTCTTTTTTGACAGGGCTGCCAGGATTTTCTGCAATTCCGAATCGGGATCATGCTGACCGGGAAGGATCATGATCTTTTCTGCCCGGTTAAAAAGGTTCGCGGCCATTTTCAGTTGATCTTTGGCAGGGATATATCGATGGGGTGTCCGGATGATTACCCTGGGATCGGGCAGCGGCTGGTCGACCAGCTGGTGCAATGGCTCTTCTAAAGGAATATTGATATGCACCGGTCCGGGTGATCCTGTTACTGCGCTGAAAAGTGCCTCATTGATTATTCTGCCGGAGTGCCACAACGGTTTATCGCTCTCCTCTAAGGGCAGGGTTATCTCTTTTTTGCAGAAGTCGCGGAAGATGTTCTGTTGCGGCAGGGTTTGATTCTCGCCCTGGTTGATCAGGTAGTCAGGCCTGTCGGCTGTCAATACGATCAATGGGATATTTTGGTAGAAGGCTTCGGCCACGGCCGGAGCAAAATTCAGCGCGGCTGTTCCGGAGCTGCAGACCATGGCTACCGGTTTTTTTATGGCCTGTGCCAGCCCGACAGCAAAGTAGCCGGCACTGCGTTCATCCACGATGCTCCGGCAGTTGAAATGTTTGCAACCTGCCAGGGTATGGGCCAGCGGGCCGCTGCGTGAGCCGGGCGAGATGATGACATCGGTTATGTCCCGGGCCAGCAGCAGAGCTGCCAGATTCTGGATATGTTTTTTTGTTGAGATCATCTGCTTTGAACCGTTTCAATGGCTGATAACAGCGTAGTGGCTTTTTTGTTCGTCTCATCCCACTCGGCTTCGGGTATCGACCGCGCGGTGATGCCACTTCCCGAGTAGAGCAGATACTGCTCCGGCAGGATCTCCATGCAGCGCAGGTTGACATACAGTTCCACAGCTCCCGACAGGTGCCAGGTTCCTAAAAAACCGGTATAGTAACGGCGGTCGTGCTTCTCCATCTTTTCAATAAATCGGTCGGCTTTTGGTTTGGGATAGCCACAAACAGCCGGTGTCGGATGCAGTTCAGTGATAAAATCGCCCAATCGCGAGTGCAGGTTTTTTGCGGAGAAGCGGAAACTGGTGGCTAAATGAGCTACTTTCCCGCTCTCCAGAGTTTCCGGACCGCGGGTGGTGTAGGGATGAATTCCGAATTTGTAAAAAAGATCGAGCAGGTAGCGCGACACAAAGGCCTGTTCTTCGATCTCTTTGGTGTGCCAGCTATAGTCGTTGCCATCGCGCCGCGACTGTGTGCCGGCTAATGAAACGGTTTCCAGCGTTTTCCCCTCCGACCGGAGCAGCACTTCGGGTGTGGCGCCCATCCACAGGCCCGGAGAGGTTGATCCCGTTTCAATGCCCATCAGATTGACCAGATAGACAAAGGCATTGGGAGTCTGCTTTAGAAGCTGGCAGTAGATCTCTCCAATCGACTCACCGTTTCGTTGGCAGGGATTCAGCCGGGAGATGATCACTTTCGAAAGCTTGCTGCTTTTCATGGTTTCGATGGACGTATCTATCTCCTTCAGATACTGCTTTTTGTCAATGATAAAAGGCTCTGCATGGGAGAAGGGGTGTTTTCCGGGAGAGACGGCTGCCGGAAGTGTGATTTGCAGAATTTCGGAGATGCCTTCCGCCATGATCCGGGGCTTCAGCAGTACCACCGGTGTGCTGCTATTCACCCGGTAGGGGGCAAACAGGAAGCCCTCCTCCCCCTCCAGATCGTTGATGTGGTTGGCGACAATCGTCATCTCTTTGCCGGAGATCAGCAGCCGCGGTGTATTGCTCCCCGGCACCGACCACAAGGCAAAAGGAGCGTTGGTAGCTGTCAGATTGTCGATAAAAGATGCAAATCCACGGGTATCATTCATCTCTCTTAATAATCATGTTGGTGACGCGGATGGTTGATATCAGGCGTTCGTTCCGGTCTTTTATATCAACATTCCAGATATGGATCTTGTTTCCCCGGTGGATGATCGTTGCGCGGGCAAAGGCCTCTCCCGTTCTTAATACCCCCGTATGATTTCCGGCTACCTGGGTGCCAAGAACATCGCAGGTGTTGAGATCGACCAGCAACATACTTCCCAGCCCGGCTAAGGTCTCGGCCATGGCCAGGTTGCTGCCGCCGTGAAGGATTCCGTCGGGACGGCTGTTCTTTTCGGAAAGAGGTAAGATCCCCTCCACAACGCCCGCTTCAATATTGGTTACTTCAATGCCCAGATTACCGATCAGGCTCTTTTTCATTGCCTGGTTGATCAGGGTTACCGGGGTATCTAAATTCAACTGTGTAAAATCCATTTGGTTAAAAAAAAGATGAACCCAAAAGTAAGATTTTGTTTCTATTGTGCCAACGTGAACCGGAAACTAACGCCCAGATTGGTGTTGGAAGTGGGGAAAGCCAAAGAGGTAAACGGGTTGTTGAGCACTTTGTCGAAGAAGACCCGCATCTGGAACCGGTCGCTGAGCATATAGTCGGCCGTGGTTTTTATGGTGAAGGCACTCTGTCCGGCGGTTATCTGATCGTCGTTTTCTACGATTTTCCTCAGGATGGTTTTATTTTTCCGGTAGGAGATATCGGCACGCAGGTTGAGGTCGTTGGAATAGGCCTGTTGTGAATTTTTTGTTTTGATAATCAGGTCCATCTGTTTAAACCGGTAGCCAACTCCCACCGTATATTCATCGCTGAGGATCTCGGTGAGCTGGTTGTTGGCAAATGAGAGCATCAGGCTTCGTGATTTTTTAACCTCTCC
>CAZILU010000139.1:0-7807 GCA_964540165.1 uncultured Mariniphaga sp. | reverse complement strand
TAATCCCTTTATCGATAAATTCTTCTCTGCAGCCTCCACAAAAAAACGGTTGTAATCCTGCTCCAGCTCCTTCAAACTTCGTCCCGCCGGATCATACGCCTGGTAATGGATAAAAAGAGAGGGCCCGGGCGTATCGAAATACTCCACCTGGTTCGCGACAAACAGCAGCCGGAAGTCGCTCTCCATGCGCTTCAGCAGCCATTCAATACCCGGCTCAAAATGAAACGGACGCTGGTATTGCGATTCAAAACGCCCCTGCGGAAAAAATACGACCAGATTTTCGGGATCAGCTAACAGATCGCGGCAATAGGTAAGCGATTCAATGACGCTTTTGGAGTTCCTGCGGATTGAAAAGGCTCCGGTCAGGGCAAAATATCCATGCTTCTTAAAGGTCTCTTCCTGCAGAGCAATGTGATACCGCTTATCCAGCCGGTGATAATTGAGCCAGTCGATGAAAAATCCGTCCCACCAGCTAAAATGGTTGGCAATGACCAACAGCGGCCGGTCGGTCTCCTCAAAAGATCCATCAAGATAAACCTTCCTGAAATGCCTGTTGATCAGGTATCGGCTGTATCTGCGAAAAAAGGGATAGACAAACCAGTGATGACGGGCTTTAATCATAATCAGTTAAGGTTAAGCGAAAATAGCAACGCAACAAAAAAGAGAAGTTGAACGGTGAAGACGGGCAGTGCCATCCGGTTCAGGTAGTTGATCCGGAAGATATGAAACAGCAGGTGAAAAATAAAGGCCAGCAGATACCAAAAGAGGTAGTTGCGTAGCGGGATCACATCGCCCTGCCAGCTCCACATATCGAGTGCCGGTGCCACATGCTCCATCACCAGGTCGTAAAGAACCATCAGCAAGGGAGCCCCCAACAGGCGAACGACGACAGGCATAGGGATCATCCCGACGATGACCCGGGTACAGTAAACCAGCATCAGCCAGTTCAAGCCGATGATCAGCGGAGTCTCTAAAAGTTGAAATCCCAGTCCCTCGCCATACCGATAGATGCCGAAAATCTTACCGGTTTGAACGCCTGCCGCCTCCACCAGGAAGGAGGTGACAAACACAACGCCGAACAGGATAAGCTGACGCTTCGTGAAGCCCGGACGGTGGTACGCCATGAGAATTCCGGCACTCAGCAACAACGCCACTGGAATGAGGCGGATGAAGAGATCCCGGGTGTCCGGAATTAAAAATCCGGCTAATCCGACCAGGTAAAAAACGATCAAAAAGAGAACCGTAAAACGATTCCGCGGATGATTCAATGGCATCGGGATTGAATTAACCATTCAACCGGTCAATCACCCGCTCCAGGCGGCGGGTAATTTCAGTGGCAACCTCCTGAACAGACGGATTATCTACCATGGCCATGGCGGTTAAAGGATCAATGACAGCCACCTCCACATCATGATCACCGGCTTCCTGAACCACCACACTGCACGGCAACAAAACACCGATGTTTCGCTCCTCCTCAATCGCCTGATGCGCAAATGCCGGAGCACAGGCCCCCAAAATCCGGTACTTCCGGTAGGAGATCCCTAACTTCGCCTGAAAAGTGCCCTGCATATTAACATCGGAAGGAACACCAAATCCCTCCCGCTCCAGTTCAGCTTTCACAAAATCAATCACTTCTTCAAACGATCTTCCTTTAATAATTGTGTTAAAATAGTAATTCATATATTCCTGGTTTTTAATTCAATTTAGTCCAATAATAACAAAAATTCCGGTAATACGTTCAATTCGATTCAATAAAAACAGACATTTAAGGTCAATGTTTTGATCCTGAATGCAACCACTGCTTCGTCCGGTATTCTTTCGTTACCAGAACCGGACCCCAATACCAATAGGATTAATAATAAACAATATTGTTATCAAAATGTAATTATTTTTAGATTATTTTTAGATTTATGTCATATTATAATTTGTTTTATAAACTAATTGATTACTTTTGTTTTTAAATAAACAGTAACGGATAAAAATAGAAGATATGTGTGGAGTTGTTGGTGTATTTGATTTGAAATCCGGTGCGCAACAGATGCGGCATCAGGTTTTGGAGATGTCGAAAAAGATCCGTCATCGGGGTCCCGACTGGTCGGGGATTTACTGCGGAGAGCGGGCGGTTATTGCGCATGAGCGACTGGCGATTGTCGATCCGGGATCGGGAGGTCAACCGCTTTACAGCAAGGACCGGAAGTTGATTTTAGGTGTCAATGGTGAGATTTACAATCACCGGGAGATTCGCAAACGCTATGAAGGTTGTTACGAGTTCACCACCGGATCTGACTGTGAGGTGATTTTAGCGCTGTACCGCGATAAGGGAGCGCAATTTTTAGACGATCTGAACGGCATCTTTGCCTTCTGCCTCTACGATGAGGAGCAGGATCGTTATCTGATCGCCCGCGATCATGTTGGGATCATTCCGCTCTATCAGGGTTGGGATGATTTTGGGCATTACTATGTGGCTTCGGAGCTGAAGGCGCTGGAGGGGTATTGCCGGAAGATTGAGGAGTTTCCTCCGGGGCACTACCGCTGCAGCAGCGATGGAGAGATAAAGCCATGGTACCAGCGCGACTGGATGGATTATGACCGGGTGAAGGATAATCCGGCCAATATCGATGAGTTATCGCAGGCACTGGAAGATGCTGTTCACCGGCAGTTAATGTCGGATGTACCTTATGGGGTTTTGCTTTCGGGCGGACTGGACTCCTCCATCACGTCGGCGTTAGCGAAGAAGTTTGCAGCCCGTCGCATCGAGGAGAACGATCAGAAAGATGCCTGGTGGCCGCAGCTCCATTCGTTTGTGATCGGACTGGAAGGCTCTCCCGACCTGGCGGCAGCCCGAAAGGTCGCCGACCACATCGGCACCATTCATCATGAGATCCACTACACCATACAGGAGGGGCTTGATGCCATCCGTGATGTCATCTATCACATTGAGACTTACGATGTAACCACCGTACGCGCCTCCACGCCCATGTACCTCATCGCACGGGTGATCCGGTCAACAGGCATCAAGATGGTGCTCACGGGTGAGGGTGCTGATGAGATCTTCGGTGGCTACCTCTATTTCCACAAAGCACCCAATGCCGAAGAGTTTCATAAAGAGAGCGTGCGGAAGGTGAGCCGGCTGCACCTCTACGACTGCCTTCGTGCAAACAAGTCGTTAGCCGCCTGGGGTATCGAAGGGCGGGTTCCTTTCTTAGACAAGGAGTTCATGGATGTTGCCATGCGCTTCAATCCGGCAGCCAAAATGGCCACAAACGGAAAAATGGAGAAGTGGTGCCTCCGGAAAGGCTTTGAGAAATACCTCCCCGAGTCGGTGGCATGGCGACAGAAAGAGCAGTTTTCCGATGGCGTAGGCTACGGCTGGATCGACACCCTGAAACAGATCGCCCGGGAGCAGGTTTCCGAAGAGATGATGAACAGCGCCAAATACCGCTTTCCCATCAATACACCAATGAACCGGGAGGAGTACCTCTACCGTGCCATCTTCAGCGAGCACTTCCCCTCCGATCAGGCAGCCTCCTGCGTACCATCGGTACCCTCCATCGCCTGCAGCACCGGAGAGGCATTGGCATGGGACGCTGCCTTCAGAAACAACGCGGATCCTTCGGGGCGAGCCGTAAACACCGTGCATGAAAAGGGAACCATGTTTGAAGATGTAAAAAGAGATTCCGTGGAGATTCAACGGTAATCCGTTGAAGGCAAAAAAACCTCCCTCGAAGGTTTCATATCTATAGGTTCCATATCAATCGGGTGATTTTCCCGTTTCTGCTTTCTCAATCCGGAAGGATTTTTTATCTTTCGCCCCGAATTTAAAACGTATACGGGCATGAATAAATGGATGATTCTGATCGCTACGGCCATTCTATGGGCTTGCAGCAATAATCCGGAAGGATTTGAGATCAAGGTAGAACTGGAAGGAGCCGAAGGGAAAATTCTATTAGAACGCAGAGGAGCCACCCAGTGGATCCCTGTCGACACGGCCGACATTATTGATGGCACAGCCCTCCTGCAAGGGAAGGTTGAAGCCCCCGAAGATCACTACCTCTCGGTTCTGGGTCAAAACCAAAAAACCATCGTTTTTGTGGAAAACGGAAAGATGACGGTGTCGGGAGATGCCAAAGCCCTGGACAACGTTGCCGTTACCGGCTCAAAGTCGCACAACGAATTTAAGAAAATTAAAGAGCAACTCTTTTACATCAGCGACCTGCAGGGATCGTTGTATCAGCAGGCACGTGAAGCAACGCAGAAGAACGACACCGCCCGGGCCAACCGGCTGACGAAACGCGCCAGCCGAATGTTAGACAGCTCCCTGGTGATCCAGCGGGCGTTTGTTAAAGAGAATCCCGGATCCTTTGTTACCCCTTATTTCCTGATGCGCCTCCACTTTCATTACGGGATGCCCATGGAAGAGTTAGACACGCTGGTTACCGCGCTGAAACCGAGGCTGGATGCATCGCCCGTGGTTGTAATGCTCAAAGATCGCCTCGCACAACTGAAATCGTTAACGGTCGGCAACACAGCTCCCGATTTCACCTTGAACGATCCCGATGGTAATCCCATCAAATTTTCCGACATTTACAAACAGCATGAATACACATTGCTCGATTTCTGGGCGGGATGGTGTATGCCCTGCCGACGGGAGAATCCAAATATTGTAGCTGTTTACAACGATTATAAGGACAAAGGGTTTGGCGTTTTCGGCGTCTCTTTAGACCGGCACAAAGAGACCTGGCTGGGAGCCATCCGCGACGACAGCCTGACGTGGCCGCAGGTATCGGACCTGCAATACTGGAATAACCCCGCAGCAAAACTATACGCCATCAGCGCCATCCCGGCCAACTTCCTGGTCGATAAAAATGGCAAGATTATCGCCCGGGACAAGCGGGAAGAAGAGCTGCGCCAGACCGTTTCGCAACTATTCGATTAATACGCGATCCCATTGACACTGTATCTTGGTGAGATTGCCGGACTGCTAACTGCACTTTTCTGGACAGTGACCAGTCTGGCATTTGAGTCGGCCGGCAAAAAGGTAGGCTCCTTAGCCGTCAACCTGATCCGGCTGGTGATGGCCTTCTTTTTTCTTGGCATCTACAGCTGGGTCACCCGCGGGTTCTTCTTCCCCTCCGATGCCACCCCTTTTCAGTGGCAGTGGCTGGCGCTCTCCGGACTGGTAGGTTTTGTCATTGGCGACCTGCTGCTCTTCCAGGCATTTGTCCTGATCGGCGCGCGCATCTCCATGCTTATCATGGCGCTGGCCCCGCCCTTCACGGCGCTCATCGGGTGGTTGATGCTGGGCGAGGTTCTTACCCCCAAAAACTGGTTAGGCATGAGCATTACCATCGCCGGAATCATCATCGTCATTCTGAAACGCGAAAGAGCGGGACAGCGGGGATCGATCCTGCGAAACCTGACCACCGGATACGCCTGGCCCGGCATACTGATGGCGTTGGGAGGCGCGTTGGGGCAGGCCGCCGGACTGGTATTCAGCAAGAAAGGAATGGGAAGCTACGATGCCTTCTCAGCAGCCCACATCCGGGTGATGACCGGAATTGCCGGATTTGCCATCCTCTTCTTCTTTTTGAAACGGTGGCCGCGGGTATGGAAAGCGCTGAAAAATCCTCCCGCCCTGCGTCGCATCGCCCTCGGTGCCTTCTTTGGCCCCTTCCTGGGCGTCTCGTTCTCCCTGCTGGCTGTCCAGCACACCGAAACCGGCATTGCCGCCACCCTGATGTCAATCGTCCCCGTCATTATCATCGCACCGGCAATCATCCTGTTTAAAGAGAGGGTTAACGGGAAGGAGATCATCGGGGCAATCATCACCGTTTGCGGTGTGGCACTCTTTTTTCTGTAGCCAAAATTGCCTCCGAAAAAACATAATCATCTTTATTTGTGCAAATTATTCCCGATTTCTGCTTTGAATTTCTATTTTTGCTAAAAAATGAAACCAATGACAGAGACAGGACTCCGAATCGTTTTTATGGGAACGCCGGATTTTGCCGTTGCCAGCCTGAGCCGGTTGTTAGAAAAAGGATACCGGGTAGTGGCTGTTATAACGGCACCCGACAAACCGGCAGGACGCGGAAAGAAGATGACGGAAACCGCGGTGAAGCAATTCGCCCTGAAACACGGTGTGCCGGTTCTGCAGCCCGAAAAGCTCCGGGATCCGGAATTTCTGGCTGAGCTGCAGGCACTGGCACCCGACCTGCAGGTGGTGGTGGCCTTCCGGATGCTGCCGGAGGCTGTCTGGCGCCTGCCCCGACTGGGAACCTTCAACCTGCACGGCTCACTGCTGCCTCAATACCGCGGCGCAGCTCCCCTCAACTGGGCCATCATCAACGGAGAGAAGGAGACGGGCGTTACCACCTTCCTGTTAGATCATGAAATCGACACCGGCAAAATTCTCTTCCGGGAGAAGATCGACATTGACGACAATGATACCGTTGGTGAAATTCACGACCGGCTGATGGAGATCGGCGCTGACCTGGTGGTCAAAACCGCCGATGCCCTGGCGCAGGGAACCGTTAAGCCCATTCCCCAATCGGAGGTAAGCCGCACTGAGGAGATCAAACCGGCACCAAAAATCTTTAAAGAGGACTGTAAAATCGACTGGTCAAAAAATTCGGAAACGATACGAAACCTCATCCGGGGACTGTCGCCCTACCCTTCGGCCTGGGCTAACCTGGTGCATAAAGAGACCGGCAGAACCCTCCCCTGCAAAATATTCTTCGCCCAACCGGTGATCACCAATGAAACAGCCCCTCCCGGCACCATCGATTCAGATAACGAAAACTACCTCAACGTAGCCTGCGGCAGCGGATGGCTGGAAATTACCGACCTGCAGCTCTCCGGCAAAAAACGATTACCAACCGCTGATTTCCTGCACGGATTCCGGCAAATATCAGAATACCGGTTTGAATAGAAAAAAAATCGTTTGAAATGGTTTGATAATAACCTCCGCAGGAGGTTTCATATCTTTAGATGTTCAGTGTTGTTCAAAACGATTTGATAACAACCTCCGCAGGAGGTTTCATATCTTTAGGAATCCGATGCACAGAAAAAATTTATAATTTTTGAAATAATATTTTCAAAAACATCTGACACATTATGATTCAACAACGTGAAATAACCCTTCCCCGGTTTCGGCGGGGCTATCACCTGATCACCTCACTCATTGAAGCTGAATTTCCGCAACTGCCTCAAACGGGACTGATGCATCTGCTGGTGAAGCACACTTCGGCAGGCATAACCCTCAACGAAAATGCCGATCCCTCGGTGCGCACCGACTTCGAATCGTTTCTCAACAAGATGATTCCCGAAAACGACCCGGTCTATATACACACTTACGAGGGTGATGATGATATGCCTGCCCATCTGAAATCATCGGTCATCGGCGCTGAAATAACCATCCCCATCACCAACCACCGCCTCAACCTGGGCACCTGGCAGGGGATCTACTTCTGCGAATTCCGCCATTCGGGCGGCCACCGCCGGATGGTGGTTACTATCTACGCCTGATTCTAACCAGGCTCTATTTTATCCTTTTGGTTTAACTCTGTAGACGTTGAATTTCATCAGTTATTTGCTCAATCACTTCAATATTATAAATTCGTTTTCTTTTGCCCGAACTTTTAATTGAATAAATAAAAAATACTTTACCCCCAAAATCACGTTCAAACCTTTCGTGATTCTTTGCATGCATTTCAATCCATTGATATTGATTTAATGCTTGTCCGGTAGCAATTGGCTTTATTTAATCCCCACCGGTTTAACCCATAATTTAAAAGGGTTTCTCTTTTAA
>CAZILU010000138.1:0-8022 GCA_964540165.1 uncultured Mariniphaga sp. | reverse complement strand
CAGCTAATGTTCTGTACCATCGCATGGGCTTGCCTGGTTGTTTTTGGCAAAACAGTTAAATTTACAGAATTATCGGTTACTTGTTGCCTCCATTCCATCGCTTTTTATAGATTTGCTTTGCTTTATTAATCGATATGCGAAAACTTGGATTTTTATGGGTGTTGTCAATGATTTTATCGCTGATTCCGGGAGTAATGAGTGCACAATTTATACCGGAGACAGGCAATGAAAACCAAATGGAAAATCTGGCCGATCAAGAAAATCAGGAGAGTCAACATAGTCCAGGATCCCTGACAAAAAAGATTGATCCGCAGATTAAACTATGGTACCTCAATGGTTTCGGAGCTTTTGTCGATTCTACCAGCCTCGATACTCTGCAAAGCCTTTTTCATAATTACCATCCGGTCTATAAACAGAGCATGACGGCTGGTGAATTGGGTAACTATGCATCTCCCTATATTGATAGCCACTTTTTTAACCGGCATACCAATCTCGATTTCTCTCTTTTGAGAAGCCGGGAAGCCTACCTGTTAACTCCCCAAACGATTCGCTATTTTAATACACGGACACCGTATACGTTGTTGGATTATTCACAAAGTGAAAACCGCTCAAGAAAAAATGAGACCCGGTTTAATGTGTTGCATACGCAAAATGTAAATCCTTACCTCAACTTTACATTTCGTTACGATCAGGCTCGTTCTGCCGGGCAGTATAAAAACCAGGATTCCAAAAACCACTTTATTACGCTATATTCCAGTTATACCCGGGATCATCTCTATCTGCACGGTGGTTTTATTCGTAATTCGATATTTAATAATGAGAATGGCGGGCTTGTCGAAGGCTCTGATCTTCTCGGTGAGCCAGATACTGATTTTTTGAATGTCAATCTGACAACGGCGACCAGTGAGCATAAGAGTACCTGGTTTTTTGCCAATGGTGAATACCGGTTTGGTAAGTATGTGCGAGTGGAGGAGAGCGATTCAGACAGCGTCTGGGTTAATGAAGAGACCGGAGAGGAGATCTACCAGGAAGCCTTTATTCCCAGGGTTGGAGTTCTGTATTCGTTTGATTTTCAAAATAATCTGAAGAAGTATGCTGACCAGGAGGGTTCCACTAATTCATTTTTCGAACACGCCTATTATGGTGATAATTTTGAACTCGATTCCATTCGGTTTCACAAGGTAAAAAACATTGTTCAGCTAAAACAGTACGAGGATCCAGACCGAAAAACAAGCTTTGGGAAACGGGCGTTTTTGGGTCAGGAGTTCGTTCGGGCCAGTTTGCCTGGAGCAGCCATTGGTTTGTATAACCAGCAGACTAAAAAATATTCCAATTTATATGCCGGAGGTGGTATATTCAGGCAATCAGGGACATTCTGGCGATGGAACTTCGAAGGACGCATTTTTCTGTTGGGAAGAGATCGGGGAGAGACCCATCTGTCAGGTGTGATATCAAAACCGTTGGCATTCAGATACGACTCATTGACACTATTCAGTGTGAGGGGTGGAATTGAAAACCGGATGCCCGATATTTTTCAGGAGGAGTACTATTCACATCGAATTCGTTGGAAAAGAGATTTGAAGATGGAACAGCGAATGACTGTTAACGGGAGCCTGACCCTTCCCTCTAAGAATTTTGAATTGGGGGCAAATTACGCCATTATTAACAACTATCTTTATAACGATTCATTGGGTGTTCCAGATAATTACAATGGTCAACTTCTGATTTTGTCAGCCCATGTTGAAAAGGAGTTTATTTTGGGAAATTTTCGAACGAAAGCAAAAATATTGGGACAAAAAGCATCCAACAGTCGCATTATCCATCTTCCCGATCTCTCTGCCCGGGTATCCTCTTATTATTCCCTGGTTATATCAAAAGTCTTATTTACCCAGTTGGGGGTGGATGTGCGATATGATTCACGCTATTATGCCGATGCTTATCATCCGGTTACCGGACTTTTTTATCTTCAGGATCGTGAAAAAGTGGGTGGATTTCCGTATCTTGATGCCTATGCAAGTTTACGACTAAAGCGAACCAGGGTATTTTTTAAAATGCTGAATATAGGAACGCAATTTATTGAACGGGAATATTATACGGTACCTGATTATCCGATGAACCGAATGACATTCAGGCTGGGGATCGCCTGGGCATTTTACGATTGATGGATTTAAAAAAGTGCTATAGGTTTTTTATTAATCCTCTGTTATTCCTGACCATCTTCGCCATGTTTTTTTCCTGTGACGGGCAGAGACCGGGGGAGTCGGTTATGACCTATGACATGGTTGATCAGAACGATCTTGAAAGAATCAAGGAGATGGCGGTGTTAAAAGTTGTGATAGATTATAATTCAACCAACTATTTTATATACCGGGGGCAGCCGATGGGATATCAGTACGAGCTGATTGAAGCGTTGTGTGAAGATCTGGGTGTTCAACCAGAAATTTCAGTGACAAATGATCTTGAAGATTCATTTGAAGGTTTGAAAAGCGGTCTTTTTGATCTGGTTGCCAAGAATCTGACGGTAACACGTGAGCGTAAGCAGGAGGTTGACTTTACTGTGCCATTAAAAAATACGAGTCAGGTAGTTGTTCAACGGAGGCCGACCGGCATCGGTACCGGCGCTCCTTATCTTAAAAGCCCGCTGGATTTGGCAGGGAAGAAAGTGTATGTTCAAAAAAATTCTTCCTACTTTCAGCGGTTACTGCACCTTTCAGAAGAGATTGGCAGTCCCATTCATATCGTTGAGGATACCATAAACGGGGTTGAAAAGCTGGTGTCGATGGTTGCCGGAGGAGAGATCGACTATACGGTTTGTGATGAAGATGTTGCCGAAATAAACAGGAGCTATTTTTCAAACCTGGATGTATCTCTTAAGATCAGTTTTCCCCAGTATATTGCATGGGCCGTAAGAAAAGGTTCAACGGAGTGGAGGAGGTATCTGAATCATTGGATTGATCAGTTTCAGAAGAGTGGCAGATACAAAGAAATATACCAACGATATTTTGTTAATCCCCGGATTGCTGTTCGTTATTCCAGTGAATATCACAGTGCCTCCGGAGGGAAGATCTCTCCATTTGATCCCTTGGTCAGAGAGTTAGCGAAAAAGCATGGATGGGACTGGCGGTTGATTTCTTCCATCATGTATCATGAATCGACGTTCGATCCGGCTGTAGAATCGTGGGGTGGGGCTATCGGACTGATGCAATTGATGCCCTCTACTGCCGAAGCCCTTGGCATCAGCGATCTTTGGGATCCCCGTCAAAACATTGAAGGGGGTATTCTGTTTTTAAACTGGCTTGACGAGCAGCTTTTGTCATCAATCCCCGATTCAACAGAGCGTATTCGTTTTGTGTTGGCAGCCTATAATATCGGATTGGGTCATGTAAAGGATGCACAACGATTGGCCAGAAAATATGGAAAAGAGAGCAATGTATGGGAAGGGAATGTTGATTTCTACCTGAAGAATAAATCATCTGAAACCTATTTTCAGGATCCGGTGGTACGCTGGGGTTATTGCCGGGGTGACGAGGCATATAATTTCGTTGTCCGGGTTGTTGGAAACTATCAGCACTACCTGAACCTGATTCCTGAATAGGTTCGGAATTTTTTTAAAACAGGATCTCTTCTGTTGCTTCGGGAGGAACGGCAATGATGGCTCTGTTCCCGTTCACCACAATCGGGCGCTGTAAAAGCCGGGGATTCTCTGCAAGGATTTTAATCCAGTCATCATCAGAATAGTGATTTCCCTTAAATTTTTCCCGGTAGAGCGGTTCCTGGGTTCGTACGAAAGCAAATGGCTCTTTCCCCGATTTTCCAATAATATCCCGGAGTTCATCTTCCGTGATTCGATCAATCAGGTACTTTCTTATTTCGGGTTCAAATCCTTTTTCTTCCAGGTATTTAAGTCCGGCCCGGCTTTTTGCACACCTGGGGTGGTGATATATTTTCAAAACGATCTGATGTCTGTTTTTAATGTAGTTGTAATAGTCTTCCTGAGCCCGGTATGGCGGATCCTGGTTCTGCCGGTTGTACCGGTTCAGAAGAAGGGGGTCTAAAATTCTGGCTTTTCGGTTATCCAGCAGTTGAATGAACAGCATCTCCTTTAGTTCCTGTCTGATTTCCGGATCATAAACCGGGCAGGCAACTTCGATTCTTCGGTTTAAATTCCGGGGCATCCAGTCGGCCGAGGAGATATACATTTTTTCATCGCCATCGTTCCCAAAAAGAAAGATCCGGGAGTGCTCCAGGTACTTATCGACGATACTGATGGCGGTAATATTTTTGTTGATTTTTGGATTATCGAGCTGAAGTCCGAAGATCCCCCGCACAATCAGTTTGATTTGAACCCCTGCTTTGGCTGCTTTATAGATTTTCCCCATCATTCCGGGATCGATCAGGCTGTTCATTTTAAGGATCATCCAGGCCTGTTTCCCTTGTTTGGCAAGCTCTGTCTCCTGATCGATCAGCCGGGAAAAGTGATCGCGCATAAAGAAGGGGCTTACCACCAGATGTTCGTATTGATAGTGACGGTAATTTTGTTTGAAAAATCCGAAGATCTTCTCTACCTCATTTGCCAGACGGGGATCTGCTGTTAGCAATCCGTCATCGGCATACACTTTGGCGGTATCTTCATGGAAGTTTCCGGATCCGATATAGGCATAATTCCGGAACCCATTTTTCTCTTCCCGTTTCACCCAGGCTAATTTGCTGTGGACTTTCATTCCCGGAATCCCATTGATAACATTGGCTCCCTCTTCCTGAAGTTTATTGGACCACATGATGTTTGCCTCCTCATCGAACCGGGCCTGTAGTTCAATGACCACAGTGACCGTTTTCCCGTTTCGGACGGCATTGAGCAAGGCATTGACCACCTTGCTGGCCGGAGCTACCCGGTAAATGGTAATGCCAATTTCGTTAACCTGAGGGTCGATCGCAGCTTCCCGTAAAAAGTCGATGAAGTGATTAAAGGTTTGATAGGGAAAGTGAAGCATTACATCCTTGGTGCGCAGTACCCTTAAAATACTGGTGTGAGGCGGAAGGTCCTTGTGCCTGGAGGGAGGCAACTTCGTGTAATAGTGTCTTTTCTTGCCAATTTCGGGAAAGCTCATGAAATCCTTGTGGTTGTGATACCGGCCTCCGGGTACCGCATTCTCCTGGTTGTCCAGCTTCATCTTTTTCAGAATAAATTCTAACAGGTCATCCGGGATATCCCGATCATAAATTAACCGTACAGGCTTTCCTTTTTTTCTTTTTTTCAGGCTGGAAGACATTTTTTCAATGAAGCTTTTGGATATATCATCGTCAATGTCCAATTCGGCATCCCGGGTAATCTTGATGGTATAAGCTTCATATTGGTCATAATCGAAATAGAAGAAGAGATCATCAAAACAGTAACGGATTACATCATCCAAAAACATCACATAGGTGCGTTTTTTCTCTTTTGGAAGCACCAGAAAACGGGGTACCGTGCGGCCCGGAATTCGAATCAATGAGTAGGCGAAATCATCCGGATTTGATTTGTTAAAAAGTTTGACGGCCAGATAGACCGAACGGTCGCGCAGGTAAGGGAATTTATTTTTTCTGGAGAGCATGATCGGCACCAGGTTGGGGAGTACCTTCTCGTAAAAATATTTTTTTACATACACTCCCTGTTGGTGATTCAGGTCCTTTTCGTTAATGATGAATATGTTGTTTTGATTCAGCTCTTCGATAATATCTTTAAATATCTGCTGAACCTTCTCCTGTTGTTCGAAGACGATCGCCTGAATTTTTTCATGCAATTCGGGCGGGGTAAGGTTTCCTAACAGGTTCTCTTCATCTTTTCCGATATCGACCATGCGCCGGACCGTTGCTACGCGTACGCGAAAAAATTCATCCAGGTTATTGGAAAAGATGCCAATGAAACGGATTCGTTCGAAGAGCGGGGTATTGGGGTCCTGAGCTTCCTGAAGAACCCGTTCATTAAATGATAACCAGCTGATCTCTCTGTTTATAAAGCTCTCATTTGTATACATATTTCCATTTTTAATCAGAGCACCAACAATAGGCAGGTGCCATGGTTGATCTCCTTAAAAATAGGAAAAGATCGCTGATTTGCAAATGATAATCATTTTCTGTCTGTATGATGTAAAAAAAATGGATAATCGTTGCCTCTTTGACTGAGCATGGGGTGACTATTCCCGGGGCATGCATTGTCGTTACATGCCACCGTATTCCATGAGATAGGCTTTGATCAGACCGTCGAGGTCACCATCGAGTACCGCATTTACATTTCCGGTTTCAAAATTTGTGCGGAGGTCTTTAACCAATTTATAGGGTTGGAGAACATAAGACCGGATTTGAGACCCCCATTCGATTTTCTTTTTTTTCGATTCAATCTCCATCTCTTTTTCCCGGCGCTTTCGTAACTCCATTTCGTAGAGTTGTGATTTTAGCAGGCGCAGGGCATTTTCTTTATTTCCGCCCTGGGAACGGCTCTCGGTGTTTTCAATAATGATACCCGTAGGGGCATGACGCAATCGGACACCGGTTTCCACCTTATTGACATTTTGTCCGCCGGCTCCGCTGCTCCGGAAGGTTTCCCATGTGATGTCGGCCGGATTGATTTCGATCTCAATGGTGTCATCGACCAGGGGGGCTACATAAACCGAGGTGAATGAGGTCATCCGTTTGTTTTGTGCATTAAAGGGGGAGAGCCTGACCAACCGGTGCACGCCGTTCTCACTTTTCAGGTAACCGTATGCATAATTGCCCTCTATTTCGAGGATGCAGTTTTTGATGCCTGCCTCGTCTCCGGGTTGCATATCGGCTACTTTTATCTTATACCCTTTGGCTTCACTCCACCGGGTGTACATCCGGAAAAGCATGTCGGCCCAGTCGTTGCTTTCGGTTCCTCCGGCCCCGGCGTTAATCTTCAAAACGGCGCCCAGATGATCCTCTTCGCTGCGAAGCATGTTTTTGGTTTCCAGCGTTTCAACCAGGCTGAGGGCTTCATCATATGCCCGGGTTATCTCATCTTCGGATGCTTCACTGGCTTCAAAAAATTCATACAGGACAACCAAATCTTCAATCGAGCCATTGACTTTATCGTAGCCGTTTGTCCACTCCTTAACCGATTGAATCAGCTTCATCTGTTTTTCGGCTTGCTGGGGGTTATCCCAAAAGCCCGGATCCTGGGTTTTTATCTCCTCTTCCGTTAGTTGTAATATCTTTGCATCGTAGTCAAAGATGCCTCCTCAGCGCATCCCGGCGCTCCAGGAGATCTTTTACCTGGTCCTTCAATATCATAATATCGATTTTATTTGAGCTGCAAAGTTAACAACAATCCTGTTTAATCCACTACTTCATTCAGATATCGATGGATCAATTCGGGTTCAAAACCCCTGTTTTGGACGAAACGGATAATCTGCCCCATCTTTTCATATTTAGGCTTCTTCTTAACTGAGCGAGCTTTATCTTTCATTGTTTTCAACAATACTTTGATGTACTTTTCCTCATCAATAGCATCCAATTCATTATTAATCAAAGCATCAGGAAGGCCTTTCATCTTCAGGTAGTATTTCATTTTTATCTTCCCCCACTTATTTAACCTGAATTTGTCGGCAACATAAAATTTTACATAACGTTCATCGTTAATGAAATTTTCTGCAATTAACTGTTCAATCAATTCGTCGGCTTCATCAACCGTGAGTCCGGATGCAATAATTTTTTTGTGGATATCAGTTGAACACTGTTCAGAGCGGCTACAAAGGGCAGCCATCTTTTTCAGGACATCATTTTTATCTGTTTCTTTCATTGAATCTGTGGGATAGGATTTTTGCAACTCTAAAAGTACAAAAAGTCGATGAGAAAAAAGCATGATGAAAATCTCTTCAGAATCAGTAATAGTTTCATAAGGAAAAATATCTCCATGAATTAATTAAGGATATCGGTAAGAACTACCCCTGATTTATATCGATAAACATCTCCATGAGAATTGAAAATTTCAACGAATACAATATAGACTCCTAAAGGAAGGCGGCT
>CAZILU010000137.1:0-8031 GCA_964540165.1 uncultured Mariniphaga sp. | reverse complement strand
CACACCATTGTTCCCATTCTCCCGTTTCCAATGGGTTGCCCGGCTTCGCTTCGTAATGCCGGTTGATCATAAACCAGGTCTGCCTGAGAGATCAATTGCCGGTAGTTCACTTTCAGGATCCTGCATACTTTTTTATCTTTTCAAGAAGGATATGCTTATTGATCGGTTTTACGATATAATCATTGCATCCCGCTTCCTCGGTTTTTCGTTTATCTTCCGGAAATGCATAGGCCGTTTGGGCGATAATGGGAATATCTTTGTTGAATTTCCTGATCTCCTGCGTTGCTTTAAGTCCATCCATGACCGGCATCTTAACATCCATAAGAATCATGGCTGTTTGGGCGTTCTCTTTAAGTTTTTCTATCGCTTCAATACCGTTTGTCGCTCTGATCAGATTCAGATTTTCTTTCTTTAGAAGAATTTCAAGATATTGATAGCTAATCTGATCATCTTCCGCAACGAGTATGATGATCGGATTTATTGGTTGTTCCTGTATATTTTCAGGTTGTTCATTTGCTTTGTTTTGATTTTGGATCGGGTGATAAGGAATAGATACAAAAAAGGAACTTCCTTTTCCCGGGATTGATTCTACCCAAATTTTTCCTTTCATGGTGTCCACATATGCCTTGGTAATGGATAGTCCCAGACCGGATCCTTCATGGTCCCTGGAAATACGCATATCGGCCTGGATAAACCGTTTAAAAATAAGATCCTTTTTCTCTTCCGGAATACCTAATCCGGTATCTTTGATGAAAAAAATAGAAGAATCTTCCTGGATATAACTGCCTATTTCAACGGATCCCCGAGATGTGAATTTGATGGCATTCTTGATCAGATTTGTAAGGATGCCACTTAATTTGATCTTATCAGTCATAACCATGGCTCTTTCGCTGCTGATTCGTTCAGCGATGGAAAGCTTTATTCCTTTTTCAGCAGCCTGTGGTTTAAA
The DNA here is from genome assembly GCA_964540165.1 of uncultured Mariniphaga sp. Taxonomy (GTDB): domain Bacteria; phylum Bacteroidota; class Bacteroidia; order Bacteroidales; family Prolixibacteraceae; genus Mariniphaga. The sequence continues at coordinate 7,082 of CAZILU010000137.1, read as the reverse complement.
AAAATCATATTGAAACCGGATCATTTCGTCCAGGTCTGTTTGCGATAACGTCAGCTTTTGCTCACCAGCTTCAATTTTTGATATTTCGATGATGTCGTTAATGGTGTCCAAAAGCCGGTGTCCGCTCTTATTTACAATTTTCAGGTACTCCAGACGATTATCTTTATTCAGGTTATCCTGTTGAAGCAATCCCAGGAATCCTAAGATTCCATTCATTGGCGTTCTGATTTCATGACTCATATTAGCCAGAAATGCAGATTTCAGGCGATCGCTCTCTTCGGCTTTTTCTTTGGCATCGAGAAGCTCTCTTTCCCAACGGGCCCGCTCCGTAATATCCCTGATGATCATGCTCGTGAAGTACTCTTCTTTTTGGTTCTTAAATTGAGCCATAGATACTTCTGCAGGGAATGTTGATCCATCTTTTCGGAAAAAACGGAGCTGGGTATTTGTCAATTCTGATTTTTTCAATAGCTTCGATAGATCTGCCGGATTTGGTTCTTCAGCGTTTAGTAATTGATCTCTATGGCTGTTTTTAAGTTCTTCCAGTGACATTTGAAACAGCGCAGTTGCTGATTTATTAGCTGTCAAAATTTTTCCGTTTGGTTGGGTCAACAGTATGGCATCCATGCTGTTATCCATAATTAGCCGATTCTGCTCTTCGCTTTCCAACAACGCAGCAATGGCTCTCTTTTTTTCTGAAATATCATGAATAATCGAGTGCAGAAGCTCTTTCCCTCCAAGAATGACCCTGCTGCTGAAATTTTCAATATCCACGATTTCGCCATTTGCTTTTTTGTGTTTGAATTCGAAGTGGATATTTCGGTTTGACCGGGCTTCATTCATCTTTTGCCTGATTACATCTTCGGGTAATGTGTTGATTTGGGATATTTTCATGGTCGTCAACTCATTGATGCTCCATCCGTAAAAATTAGCTGCTGCCTGATTGGCATCCACGATGCATCCGGTTTCCGGGTCGATGATCAGTTTTACGGCTGAATGTTCCTGGAAAAGTTTCCGGAATTTTTTTTCACTCTCTATCAGTTTCTCTTCATGAATTTTATGATCAGAAATTTCCCAGGCCACATCCGAGAGAAAACTTGCAATTTCAATATCTTGTTCGGTATAATCGGTAGGTTTATTTGCCAATCCCAACAGCGCGACGACTCTGTTTTTTCGAATTACCGGCACGATCAGTTCACGAAAAATTTGATTTTGATTTTCAAAAAAAACATTTTTTTCGCACGATGCTGCGCAATCATTATGTACGACCGGTTGTTTAGAGCTGGTGACCTCCTTCCATGATTCAGTTCCTTTCGTTTGATAACTCCCGGTGGGTTCATTTACCCTGATTTGATTTGTTACGTTCGAAGACCAGCTCTGCATCCGGACGGACTGTTGATCTTCCGTTAACAGGGATATTAAACCGATGGGACTTTGAAAGAGACGAGAGATTTCGTCTATCATTTTTGTGAGTATATCCTGGAGGGAGTGGTCAATAGCATATTCGAACATTGATAGCCGGAGCATCAATAGTTTCCGGCGTTCCCGTTCCGCAATCTGATCGCTGAACACCAATACCACTCCCAGAAGGTTGCCCTGGCTGTCTTTTATCGGTGCGCCACTATCACTGATGGGGATCTCTGTTCCATCTTTGGCAATCAGAAGCGTATGGTTGGCCAGGCCAACAGTTCTCCCTTCCTGCAATACTTGCCGTACCGGGCTTTCTACCGGTTCCCTGGTATATTCATGGATGATATTGAATACCTTTTCAACCGGAACTCCCCTGGCATCAGCCTCTTTCCAGCAGGTAAGCTTTTCTGCTTTCGGATTTAAATGTTTTACATTTCCATGCTGGTCGGTCGTAATTACACCATCTCCGATGCTGTATAGGGTGGCTCCATACTCTTCCTGAGCCTGGTATAGTTCGGTCTGGTTAATAAAAAGTTCTCTGTAAATGTTTCTTTGTTTGCGATAATGAAGCCAGGCTAACAGAACAGAAACAGTAACCATCAGAAGTAAGACCACACTCATTATCCACACTATGTTACGGTTCAATACCATGTACATCTCCTGTTTATCCATCTTTACGATGAGCAACCAGGTCGTTCCGGGAACTTTACGGATGCTTGCAAGCACTTTCTCTCCCCGGTAGTCAAGGCCTTCCGTAATTCCTTCCAATCCTAAAACGGCCTGCACTTCCAGGTTCTTCTTATTTCCCAGATCGATGGTTATTTGCAGCCTCGAATTATCTTCATGGCGTACATGATTTAAAAATCGAACCTGATGCTGATCATTTGTAACCAGAAGCGATTCTTCGGTATCGTTATGTCTCATCCAGTTAGAGATGAGCGGAAAGAGGAATGTCCTTGGGTCTGTGCGAAAAAAGATAGAAGCAATGACCCCTCCATTAGGATCCTTAATCGGCTTAATAATCTCAAAATGAATTTTTTGATCGGTGTTGCAGTAGTATAGGTCCTGAATCGAAAATTGGCCGGACTGACGTGTTTCATCCAATCTTCTCAATGTTTCGGCATCTACGTTTGAAAATTTTTCATCAAGGCTGAATAGGATCTTGCCACGATTGTCAAGAATAAAGATATTTTCATAGCGACTGTTTGTGGAAATATGCTGAAGTGCCTTGCGATACAGATCGGTTGCATTGGTTTTGCCTTGAGTTAATGACACAATATAGTTGTCGTACGGTGGATTTTCTGTAAAATATTCTACTTCTGAAATTCGTTCTTTTAACCAGTTGGAAATTTGCTCCGTTTTTATCTGGTTAATGGTATTTAATTCATTGGACTTGTATTGATAAATCGTCTCTTTTTCATTTTGGTAGAAGAAATACCCAAATAAAAAGAGAAGGAATGCAGCGATTATGATTATTCCGGCAGGAAAAAGATCCTGCTTTCGATTGAAAACTGTACCCATAATCGGTTTGGATTATATTTTTTAAATTTCTCCTCGGACTCTCTTCTTAAACAGGTTCCTCCATTTTCGTCTGCTCTTCATAATCCCGGTATTCCTCAACCGCGCATAATCATACTCTTCGGGGTAAAATTTCCAATACAGGTTGATCCAGGTCTTGTAATCTTCGAGGACTTTTTCTGTGACCAAAAATAGCTCGGTATTATTTTCCCGGATTAATTGGCTCCGATCTGCATATCCATCCAGGATTTTATCAAACTGAAAACCGTTTTTATTGCATAAATCGATCGCCCTCTTCAACTCCTCACCGGTTCTCTGCGTTACCAGCACCATCTGATGTCCTCGCATCTTTAGCTGTTCCGTAATGTAGTGTGCAAACGGTTGTAATTCTCCAATGTCCGGGTAGCGATTTTCTACGAGTCCTCCATCAAATTCAATTGCGATAATCATTGATTTAATAATTATGGAATGGGGTTTGTGTGTCCATTTCCGTTTAATTTGGTAAAATTGTAATCATGGATGGCTTTCAGCCGGTAAACTTTTTGTGAGCTAAAAGAAACATCCGAAATCCGGACGTGTGCCGGTTTCAACGGCGCAGGATCCGGGATTTTCGGATGTCTTGCTTACAATAATTTGCTTAAAAGCGTCCATACATTACGTATGAAAAAATTTAGTTTTCGAACGTAATTTTACTCGCTCTATAATGAAATCGAAGAAAATATTGATGAAAAATTATTCTGATTTTCTTTGTGTGAATAATTAACGTATTTATATGCAGCTTATTGAGCTTTTTTGTGTGGGATTCTGGATGTAACTTTAATGTTAAAAGGTTATTTAATTGTCTGTTTAATTGCTTATTATGAAATATCAGAAGAAATCATGAAGTTATTATTTTGCTGACTATATGATTGTTGCGATATTGTATGAATTTTTTAATTGCTATAAGTTGCTTATTTTTCTTCCTTACCTAAACAAATCAGATGGCTGATCAGGTTGTCGGAACCTTTTAATCCCAGCTTTTTTCGAATGGAATGTCTTCGTTGATCTATGGTTGAGAGAGACAAATTTAACAAAGACGCTATCTCTTTTGATGGCAGATTCATTCGCAACAGGGCACAGGTTTGAAGTTCACACTGGGTCAGGTCTGGAGAAATTTCCAGTAGTTTTTCATAAAACCGGCCATACATCTGCATAAACATTTTTTCAAAATCGGCTAACGGATCCCGGGATATATCCCGGGTAAACTCCTGAAGAATGGCGTAAAATTTTTCCTGATCTTTTTTTCGTTGAATTCGATGGCCAAACGGTTTTAGCTTCTCTTTGACCGATTGATTTAATTTTTCTATTTCTGCGTTTTTCAAGCTTTGGTAGATCAATTCCTGATCTTTTAATTCCAGATTCAATTTGAAGGCTTCTGACTCCTTTTTTCGTAGTTTGTTTTTAAGTTCTAATTGCTCTAACAGTTTGATGTGTAGTAAATTTTCGTTTTCAAGTATTATGGCTCTCTGTCGTTCGTTAAATGCTTTTTTCCGGTGAAAGAATAGAAACATTAGAATGGTGATGATAATTATGGCGGATCCAATAACAATATTTGCAAGCCAAAGAGCTCTTCTCCTTTTTTGACTTGTCAGTTCAATAATCTGTTTTTCTTTTTCCTGAACTTCATAAAGTGTGCGCATTTGGGCAATCTTCGAATCGGATGTTTCATGGTAATGAGCATGAAACAGACTGTCATATTTTAAAATAGCTTCTTCATGTTTTCCGGTATTGCCGGTTCTTGCGTACAGTAGGGAAAGGTTGAGGTATGCATGAATTACCTGTCGTTGAACATTACTCTCTTGAAACTTGTCAATTGCTTGTAAAAAATAATTTTCAGACTTATCCGGCTGGTAATCTCCCTTCAAAAAGTAAATCCCTTTTGCCAGGAACATATTCCCCTTCTGGTGAAGATTGGTTTGCAGTTTTAAGGCTTCAACTTCGTCCATGGTTTTTTTTGCATCGGAAAATTGATTCTGATTGATCAGATAGCTGATCTTATTGTAATAGACTCCTGATAATTCCAATTGATTTTCAGCTAATTGGTAATGGTTAATTGCCAGGTCATAAGTTGCTCTTACTTTCTCATGTTCGTTTTTACTTTGGTATAATACCCCAAGATTGTGATAACATAGCCCCAGATGATTATGATCTCTCTTTTTTGTGAAATAGTTGAGTGCTTTGTTTAGAAATTGCTCCGCCTCAGCATAGGCAGTTAGCCATATATAGATAAGGCCAATGTTGATATAGGACTGATAGATTCCAAGGGAATCACCATGCTTTTCTGCCAGGTTTAATGATTTCAGATAGGCCTCAAGGGTATTTTCATACTCCAGTTCATGCTCCATATTAATCCCAAGGTTATTCCACAAAGCTGATGCAAAAAGATCGTTCGCATTGGCATAATCCGTTTCCAGAGCCTTCTTATAATACTCAGATGAGATGAGGTACTCGCCTTTGAAGTAGTGGATCAAACCCAAAATATAATTTGCTTTACTATGTATTGAATCGTTTGAGAGTTTGGTGCTTGCCTCTAATATCATCTTTGCCATCCTTTCGGCTTCAACCAGGTCTTTTGTGAGTATGTTTTTTGCACGGATTATCATTTGATTTAGGGAATCAGGTTGAGCCGAACGGTTAGCTCCCTGAACTGGCCGGGAATAAAAATGGAGGAACAACAATGGCAATAGAATGAACCTGAGCATGTGACAAAAATTGGATTTGTAGGTATTTTGTTACTTTTTATGCTGAATCGATGCGAATTTAAAATTATTTTTATAAAAGTGTAAAGTAAAAACATAAAATTGCTGGTTAAGAATGGATAACTTAAGAAGAATAACCTTCTCTATCAATGTTAATTATTTTATGGGCTATCATTGATTTTCTAACAACATAAACCGAATAATTTTTTTTCTTTTTTCTGATACAAATAAAATTTTTAATATTGTGATGAAACGAGCATGACGATTTTAGACACAAACGGATACAATTAAAAATTAAAAATTAAAAATGAAAGACCGGAGACCGGAGACTGAATATTGAAAAAAATGTATAAATAAAATGCTATGATACACTGCTCTCCCCTTTACTTTTTACTTTTTACTTTTAACTTTCCCTCTAATGAACCGAAGCATGAAATTTAAACAGATTTCTTTTAAAAGATCTCTCCGGATTGCCATTATCCTGATGATGCTTGCAATCATTTTTCAATGGAATCTTCAAGCCCGACCGTTTTCTGATCCATCAGGCGGTCGGAAGGCTGGCTCCAGTGAATGGGTATATTTTGACGATCAGGGGAGATTGCAGTATAAAACGACAGACCGGGGTGACCGGGTACTCGATTTTTCCCATGCTGGGTATATGGGGGGCGGGGTAACGATACCCGATGTTCCTGTAAAGGTGAGTGTTTCACCCTCGGGTGGCGATGATACCGGGGTCATTCAGTCTGCCATAGATCAGGTTTCAAAATTGCCGTTGACGGGGAATTTTCGGGGAGCTGTACTGTTATTGCCCGGTGATTATAACATTTCCCGTACGATTGAGATTTCTGCCAGCGGGGTTGTGCTTCGTGGAAGTGGAAGTGGATTGTATGGAAATTTACGAAGTACGCTTCGATTGACCGGCAGGCCGTTTAATGCGATTTCGGTGCGGGCTCCGCGGTCAGAGCAGCAGAGTCAATCCGAAAGCGAAATATCCGGCTTTCAGACAACCATAACCGCTCTTTATGTGCCTTCCGGCATATCCGTTTTTACGGTGGCCGATGCCAGTGGTTTTGGTGTCGGAGACAGAATTTGGATAGAGAAACCGGTGACAACGAAATGGATTGAGTATCTGCAGATGCATGATCTGGTGCGTGACGGGAAGCCACAGACCTGGTTGCCTGCCGGCAGTGTAATTCAAACGGAGCGTCGGATTACCGCCATTGAGGGGAGTACCATTACGGTGGATGTACCGTTATCCGATTCTTATGATATGAACTATTTAAATCCTCCCGGTGTGGTGGTTCGCAAAGCGGAATCATCGGCACGCATTACTCATGCCGGAGTGGAACATTTGCACATCTTTTCGCCGCCGCAGGCGATCTCTCATGAACAGCGACATTTTCATGCGCTCCGAAT
>CAZILU010000136.1:0-8234 GCA_964540165.1 uncultured Mariniphaga sp. | reverse complement strand
TCCTTTTCGGAAAGCCTTTGAATGGATGAGAGAAAAGCCCATTGATCTTCTATTGCTTTAAATTGCTCATCAATGAAAACGCTGTTACTGTCTTTTCTTGCTGTTCCTTGCAAAGGTAACGCGATTAAATTACCAAAACCACCTTTCGGCATGGTGTCCTGGTTCGGAAAAAAGCGATCATAAGATTTAAACGTGAGTTCATGCCGTTTGGCCATGGCATAAGTTAGCAGTGCACTTCCAAACTTTCGGGCTAAAGAGGCCGGTACAGGATTCTCAAAGAAAAACCAGGCATGGGCTCCTTTTCCAGACCGTGACCTTTCAACAGCCATGGGAATTTCAAATTCGGTGCATATTTCCCTGAGCGTCGTCACATCATTTTGCCATCCTTCATCGTCAAAGTCAATGGCCAGAATCCAGCAGGTTTCATTTGACATCAAAGGATAGAGTCCGGCAACAAGATTTTGCCTGCCACGCAAATGCCCGTCAATAGTCCCTTCATCTAAAGGGAGAAAATCCTGATGTTTGCATGTAGAACATTTAATTTTTGGCTTCAGACAAATACCTGATTTCCATTCATTACCACAGGCAGGTGAATAACCGGCAGTTCCTTTTAATTTGTTTTCCCATCTTTTTGCATACACATCATCCCTTCCCTTAAACAATGATCGGAAGAGTCTGATCTTTTCGCCGGGTTCAGATTTTTTATTTATGGCTCCAAAAGTTATTGTAGGTTTGGCTTCTATGTGCCAATCAAACAATTCCGGCTCAGGAACAGCATGATATTCAGAAACTATTTTATTAGCCTGTGAATCTTCATGAATTGTGTCCAGACCATGTTCAATCCTCAGCCTATTTATCTCTTCTTTAAGGCAGTTGTTTTCAAGGAGCAATTGCTGATATTTTTCTTTCAAAGCTTTAAGATCCATTTTTTACACGTTACCTTCTTTTGGATAACTATCGTTTTATAACAATTTGATCATGCAATTAAAGCTATATTATTGATAAAGTAAGACATTACAGTATTATTCTGTTCCAAAAAAGCATTTCAATCGCTCCACTTCCAACCTATGTTTTGCTAGGTTATGAGCTTTAAGTTTGTTTACATTAAGCAGTTTCCATTGCACGGAAGGAAAATCCCTAAAATCTGAGTAAGTTGATTTTTTCCACTGCGGTGCTCCTTCTTCAAAACGAACAAGGAATGCTTTGTCTTCTTCGTTCAGCATTGCGTTGACAAATTCAATAAGCCGTATTCGTACATTTTCGTAGTTCTCATAAGTAAAAGGGATATCTGTCATACCACGAAACTGGTTATCCAAAGCTTCCTGCTGATTTAATGAGTTTGGAGACAAGGATTCAATAAACGGTTTGTCGCTTCCCAGCAGGGCGAACATAAAACCTTGTTTCAACCTGTCAATTTTATCGGGTTCCATATAATTATAGTCGAACAAATCGCGTGGGTGCTGGCGACTTAGGGCTGCTGTAATTTTCCCACCATACAACTGTTCAACAGGTACGATTCGTGCTTTGCAGTACATTCCAAACTCTGCCTGCGCTTTATTGCATAACGGCATTTCAATTATCGGCCCGATAATCCCCCGTTTAATCCCGTTAACTTCAATTTTTACCGTGCTCCGTCCCAGTGTGCATAAAAGCTTATTGGGTACCGGACGGATATTAATACCCGGCACTGCCCGTTGCTGTTGCTGACTGATTGACCCCAGCTTGTTATCGATTTCAGCCAGGCTTTCGTCGCGTGGGCCAAGCGGAATATAGGTTACATCCACATCAACGGAATAGCGAGGAAGGTTTTTTATAAACAGGTTTATGCCCGTACCTCCATGAACCGCAAAATCTTCTTCTCGGTAGATTACCGGTAATATACGGAGTAAAAGCCTGACCTGTTCTTTGTAGAGGTTATTCATAATTTTTCAGTTCTTCGGGTATTACTATCTGGTATTTGCTGTTGTAAACACCGTTGGGCACGATTTCACGTTTACCACTCCCGGCATCTATTTTCTGCAAGTCCAGGTCACTGAACCATGTGTGACCGGCTTTCTCCGCCATATACAGGAACAAACGTTTTATTTTTACTGATGTATTTTGCTCCAGCAACGCCTGTGCTGTGCCAGGGCGAAGCGCAGTTAATTGTTCCATCACATAATACAAATCCATGATGTTGTACTGACGGGGAGAAAGGTTCAGACATTCCATGAAAGCCCTTTCCGGGGAGGAAACCATTATTTCAAATGCATCCTGCATCATCGGGTTTATGCCGGTATCTGTATTAAAATACTCCGAGGTAACAAGTAATAAATCCACACCCCAGTCATGTTTTTTTAGCCAGGATGGAACCCACTCATCTTTAGGATAGCCAACATATACAATTGGCCGCCCCATAGGAACGTAATGCGTGTATCCCGCTAATTCCAGAGCTGATAATCCACCAAGATAAAAATGTTTGCCGGTTTGTTTGTTCATTGAAGATAAAGCCCCGTATATGGTTGGAATCTCGCCGGTACGGATCATTACACCTGCCCCTATGGAGGTCAGCCATTCAGAATCACGATACCTTCGTTGTAGCTCATAAGATAAACCGTTTTCTTTCATCCAAGATGAGAAGAACAGGGATCCTGAAGGCAATCCTTGAAGCAGTTGGTTTATTTTCATTAGTAAAAATGTACTTAAAGTACAAATATACTAAATTATTTAAACTGGCAATATTATACTATTTGATTATAAATTAGGCTAAGAGTTTGAACCATAAGGTGTATTTCAAGGGTTCGAATACCGTCAGGTCAACCTTAAGAAAAGCTCGAACCATCAATTTCAAAGTATGAGAGTGACAAGATTTTTATTGAATTTATCCCCAAAATGAAGGATTTTGAATTTAATTTAACAAGGTTTACCCAAAATTGAAGTCTATTTATGAAAAAAGAGATGCCTTAATGACATCTCTCTGGTGAACTTGGAGGGACTCGAACCCCCAACCTCCTGATCCGTAGTCAGGTGCTCTATCCAATTAAGCTACAAGTCCATTTTTTCAAAAAACCGCTGCAAAGATAATATATTTTTATAAAAAAAGAATCCGTATTCTGTGCAATGACAAAAAATCCTCACAATTTTGGCAAACATACCGATCGATCTCCCCGGAAAAATCGGAATCAGAGAAAACATCAGGTTGTGCAAAGAGCATTTAAAAACCTTCTTACCTGTTAATAAGTAGCTAATTACCGCTCACCTGTGGTACGATGCAAAAAGTCAACTAACCCGTTTTATCATCCACCAATCAAGGAGTAATCCGGAACCAGTCAAAGTCGGCATAACCGTTATCAGAAGTCCTGCCTTCACGAACGGCAAACATCCCCACCTTGGCACCGATCCAACGTCCGGGCATCGCAGTGAACGGTTCACCCAGCATCTCAAAGTTTTGCCCATCAACGCTGTAGGAGAATTCACAAACGGCACCTTCCATTACCTTCACCCGGAAAAAGAGATCGCTGCTTCCGGTCGTTGTCACAGCAATTACCGTCTCCGCGGTACCGCCCATAGCATCCATACATTCAGTCCTGCTTATGACCAATTGCTGATCTCTCTTCTCCACGGCAATATAGGCATAATCACGCCCCATTACCACCAATCCGGCCTTATCACTATCCTCCCGGTAGCTTTTAAATGTCAGTTTGGTGGTTGCCGTAAACTGCGGAGCGGCAAATTTCTGCAGCAACAGATTGGGCAGGTTCCAAAGATTGACATACCCCTCAGGATAAGCGATGCAGTTGAGTCGCAACGCCCCCCGTGCCGGCGATGGGAAAGCCCAGAAATGTGCGGGATTGGCATGCCATTGCCATTGGATACCGATGAACGGGTCATTGAACTCATCGCTGTCAAGAGCCCCCTGAACGACCACCTCCACGGCACTTGCAGGTTTCCGGAAGGTCTTCACCGGCTCACCCACGCCTTTACCATCGATGCCGGTGCCCATTTCGGGCCAGTCGTCGATCCACCGCACAGGCTGCAGGTGCCCTACCCGACCATAAGCCTCCATATCCTGAAAATGGAGAAACCAGGAATCCCCGGCAATATCGTCAATCCAGGCACCCTGATGGGGGCCATTGATATCGGTAGACCCCTGCTGCAGAACAATTTTATCTTCGTATGGCCCCAAAACATTTTTGGACCGAAGAATGGTTTGCCATCCGGTCTTCACACTGCCGGCCGGAGCAAAAATGTAATAAAAATCGTTCCGCTTATAAAATTTTGGCCCCTCAATGGTGAAATGAAGATCATGACCATCAAACACCAACCGATCTTCGCTAATAACTTCGGTTCCGTCGCTGTTCAGCTCATTAACGACCAGTACACTCTTGATCCCTGACCGGCTGGCTGCATAGGCATGCACCATATAAACCCGGCCATCGTCATCCCACAACGGACAGGGATCGATCAGCCCCTTCCCCTCTTTCACCAATACCGGCGCACTCCAGCGGCCGGCAGGATCTGTCGCTTTCACCATAAAAATGCCAAAATCGGGATCCCCGTAATAGATATAAAACTCGTTATCATAAAAACGAATTGAGGGTGCAAATACACCATTCCCATGTTGCGGCCGGCCAAACCACTCTGCCGGCTCCAGGCGGTCAATGGCATGTCCGATAATCGTCCAGTTTACCAGATCTTTGGAGTGCAAAACAGGCAGGGCCGGCACACAATTAAAACTGGAAGCTGTCAGATAAAAATTATCCCCTGCCCGACAAACATCCGGATCAGAATAATCGGCATAAATCACCGGATTTTTATAGGTCCCATCACCCAAATCAGGAGTCCATATCGAAGATAACGCTTTTATCTCCACCTGATTTACCTCAGAAATCTCATGTCTGCATCCGGCAATTATCGTCATGATTAGGATAACGAACAAAGGGAAAATCACAGTTCTCATTGACTTAATAAATCATTTATTAGAAATAATCTTTACATTTTACTCGGGCTTTGGAAAGTCCCGCATCGGGCTATAACGAACATAAGAATCAAAAATTTCCGGATCGGGTCCCACAACCCGGGGATCGCCCGATAGTTTCAACTCTGCAATCAATGCTGCCTTTAGCTCATTTTCAATAATTTTAAACGCCGGATCACCAGCCAGATTCTTCAGGTTAAACGGATCTTTATTTATATCAAACAGCTCAAATTCCGGACGCCTGGCAACCGACCACTCAAACCATGGTTTGAGTTGCTCATTGTCGTGATTTTCCACAATCAGTGATTTGGACGGCGCAGCATCTATATCAGTGAATGCCTGCTCAGGGTTATGTTTCCCGGTAGCATCGATGCCATACATCGGAGAAAGTTCATTTTCCGTTCCCGGATTGATACTCCGGGGTGCTCCGGCAGGCCACCGTTCAGGTTTCATATTCCATATCAGCAGGTAGTCATGGCTGCGAATGGCTCTCTGTGGATAGCCCCAGTTGAGATATCGTGAGCTTGAGTGACGCTCCCGCCCGGCAAAGACATACTGTTTTGTTTTATCCACTACGCCACGCTTCTTTGATCTCAGAATATGCAGAATACTCTTTCCTGAAATAGGGAGCATCCCCTCTGTAGAGGTTCCGGTTAGCTCCAAAATGGTGGGTGCCAGATCAGCAAAACTGATCAGATCATCAACGTTACGATCCCCGGGGAACTCCTTAGGAAAACGAACTGCAAAAGGAACATGAATCCCATATTCATAGCAATTAGCTTTGGCCCTGGGAAAAGGCATGCCGTTATCGGCCGTAACCATCACGATGGTATTCTCCAGTTCTCCCTTCTCCTCCAGGTACTCCAGCATTCGTTGCAGATGCAGATCAAACCACTCGATCTCAACGGCATAGTCCAGCATATCTCCCCGCACAACCTCATGATCGGGCATAAACCCCGGAACGTCAACATCTTCCAGCTTCTTATTGGTGCATTTCCATGAATCTAATTCATAATCGCGATGTGGCTCTGAACCTCCGTACCAAAAGAAAAAAGGTTTGTCTCCCCTGACGTTCTCCATGAAATATTTAAAATTTTCGAAGTAGTTCAGATTCCTGATACCTTGGGCTGGCCGTTCATCGCCTGGCATTCCCGGCTCATAGTTGATCCGACTATGCTCTATCCCGGCAGCATCGGTTTTGCGCCAGAGCGAATCGGCCTCATTGCGTGCATACCGGAATGGAGAGACCCCTTTGCCCGTCCGGCCGGTAGCATAGCCGTTCGCTGCTAACAAATCGACAAAGGGAATATACTTTTTCATCCATGAAGAGGCGTGCTGCCCCGATTGCTCGTTTTGCCAGTGATACCTTCCAGTAACGATGGTACTTCTCGAGGGTGCACATCCCGGAGAACCGGCGATGCAACTGGTAAAACAGATTCCTTCCCGTGCAATCCGATCGAAAGCCGGAGTATTGACAAAACGACTTCCGGCAAAGCTGGTATGCGAAAACGATTGGTCATCGCTGATAGCAAAAAGGATATTGGGTCGCCGGACAGGCTCCTTCACATCAGCTTTTTTACAAGCATTAATCTGAAGAAGCAAAAGAGTAGCAGTGAGTAAATGAGAAATGTTCATCTATATACGTTTTATTGAATGTTTACTAATTGAGTTGTTTTTTGCACTCTCTGTTGGTCTTTTACAAAAATAAATAAAATGGATCTTGAAGCCTGCTCAAAATACACTGATTCGTTGAAAAGAGATTAAATAGCATCTCTTACGAACGACTCTTCATGAACAACGTTGCCGTTCACATCGCAGTGCTGAAAGGTGAGTGTCACCTGATGATCCTTCCGTTCCGTTTTTCCATAAAGAAATCCACCCTTCACCCGCAAAAACCGGTGCTCAGGCCTCACATCTGCCTGACTCCATCCACCAGCATGAATATCGGCACCTGCACCACTACCGAACTCCCACAGGTTCGTTCCCTCCCAATGGGTAACATACTGCCAGTGCCGGTCTCCGTTACAAAGATATACATTATCGAACCGATTAAGAAAATTCCGAATTTCATCCCCTTCATAAGTAAAACCCGCATTGGCGTAACTATCGTTTTTTCGGTCACGGTCGGGTCCTAAAATCGCATTGGCATTGATGATCACTTTATATGTTGCATCCGACTCCTCTAACGTTCGGAAAAGCCACTCTTTTTGTTGCTGTCCGAAGATCGTTTTTGATGGTCCGTCGGGATCACTGTTTTTACTCCGGTAAACCCTCCCTTCGGTCAGCCATATCTGAAGGTCTTTACTCCAGCGAATGGTTTTATATGGCGGATCACTCACAGGGACCTGCTCATCAAAAATTTCCAGTCCGCGCTCCCAGGTAACGGTACCATAGGTTTTATCCGGAAAGGCATCATCGACAAGAACATCATGGTCATCGCGCATAAAATAGCTGGTTACCTGCCCCCAAAAAGTTCGTTGCAATGGCAGCGCCATTAACCGCCCCCACTTAAATCGCATCAACGCTTCCGTAAGGGCATAGGGCTCCTGCTTGTCGTAATACTCAATATCACCGGTATGTACATAAAAATCGGGGAAAAGCCCAAGCATCGATTCATATATCTTATGGCCGGCAGTTGTGTCACGCCGCCAGTAATCATGACAGGTAACAATACAAAAGGATGTCTCTTCAACTGTTTCCGGAGAAGGTGGTGTGCGAAAACCCCCGGTGATCCGGTCCGATACAGTTGCATCACCCTCTTTACGGGCCTCGATCTCCACCACATACTTAGTTCCTGACTTCAATCCCTCCAGCCTCCATTGATGGGTATAATTTTTTCCCGGATCAACAGCTACCCATTCGGTGATGACTTTATCTTCCAACGCGGTTAACGGATAATAGGTAAGTTTCACCTCTCCCGAAGCCCCCATGCAGGCTCCATCCATCTCATCCAGTGAAAATCCCACAGGGATCTGAGCGTTCCAGATCACCTGAGGATCTAACTCACGGCTCAACTCACGGTGCTCTTCGGCAGAAGGAATCAAAAATTTTTCACCCGTTAAGTTGCCCTCAGACGTTTGAGTCAGCCGGGTCCACAACACAATGGAGGTTTGGTCGGCATATCCATTCAAAAAACCATTACCCAAATAGGGACCTTCACTCCCCGATTCAGACTGGCAGGATGACAATAAAATATTCAGCAAGAAAAACAGAAATAGAACATTTTTATTAGAAAGTCTCATAGCTATTGGTTAAAGGATCCACAAAATTCAAAACG
>CAZILU010000135.1:0-8379 GCA_964540165.1 uncultured Mariniphaga sp. | reverse complement strand
ACAACTACATCAACGAACTGAAAGGCACCATCGGAGCCGATCCGCTCTTCCAAAAATAATAGATGCAAATGGCCTGCCGGATAATATCCGACAGGCCATTTACTATATATATTACATTCATTATAGGTTAACCATCACCTTATAAAAATTAAACTCATCGCGCCTGATGGGATCAAATTGATAATAAGCAATGGCAATGCGGCAGATATCCTGAATCGTCTCATAGATCCTCTTCACCTCTTCCAATGCATCTGAAGAGAGGTCAGCTTCGCCCTCCAACTTCTCAAAACAGCTTTTATACTCCTGGATCTGATCTGCGGCAATCAGAATCTTCTGAAAAAGACCATCGGGAATATCCTTATCCGTAATCTTACGGCGAGTCTCTTCATCGAGATTGCCGACAAACATCTCCAGAAAACGGTAAAGACTCAAGTGATCACCATTCTTGGCATCACTGAAAAAATCATCATACCCCAGTTTACGGAAGATATCCTTCAAAAACGGCTTATCATCTTTAAAGTCAACTTTCAGCGCAGCCCGCAAAACTTTAAGACTCTGCAGTGCAGCCACCATGACCTCATGCCAGTCCCGAAAACGCTGATCATCAATACTATCCAGGCTATCGGCATAATACTTATCTATGGTTTTCTGTACCCACGCATTCAACTCCTTCCCATAATCGGGATTCCATGAAGACCGAACGCTCGATAGTTCATAAATGTTCTCCGCAAATGACCTGGCAATTTTCTGACAGGCGAGGATCGTAGCTGTGCTTGTTTGACATGCTGTTGATGTTTCCATAGTGTCGTTTTTTTGAATTATTAGTCCTTAAAAATCATCAACTAAAATACGATTCCTCTGAAACAGACAAAGAAATATGGAATGTTATACAATTATGTTTTGCAAGCATGTTAAACAACAAGTTCACGACTGTCATGAACCCATAGATAGCATCTGACTTTATAGACAGACTACTTATGTCGCTTTTTAAGTTCAGCCACCACATCCTCCAGCCGATACCCCTTGTGTGTGAGTAGCACAATCAGGTGATAAAGCAGATCGCCCGCTTCATAGATAAAATTCTCATCGTCATTGGCCATTGCCCCGATGATGGTCTCTACCGCCTCCTCCCCCACCTTCTGGGTGATCTTGGCCGTTCCTGCCTCAAACAGCGATGTCGTATAGGATCCGGCCGGCATTTCAGCCTTCCGCTGATCGATAAAATCCTGCAAATAAGTAAGAAACTGCAATCCCTCTACCCGGTTGGACTCATTAAAACAGGTGTCGGCACCGGTATGACAGACGGGCCCCACAGGACTGGCTTTGATCAACAAGGTGTCGTTGTCGCAATCGACCAGCATAGAAACCACATGCAAAAAGTTCCCCGACTCCTCCCCTTTTGTCCACAACCGGTTCTTGGTGCGGCTAAAAAACGTCACTTTCCCAATCTCCCCGGTCTTCTCCAAAGCCTCCCGGTTCATAAAGCCAACCATCAGCACTTTATCCGTCTTGTTATCCTGGATTACCGCCGGCACAAGGCCGTTAAGTTTGGTAAAATCGATCTGATCAATCGATGTATATGCATTCATTGCGTTCTTTTTTTCTTTAATTTTAGACTTTTTACTCACCCGGCATCGGGCCTGCACAAAAAACTCTCCAACAGATCATCCGGATTATTTTAATCTCCACGCACACTGCTTTTCACAGCAGCACCCGGATTTTAAACCCCATTTTTCGATGCTTCCTGTCATCACACTCCATCAACAGCAACTTCCGAAAAAATTCCGGTAGTCAAACGTTTCGATGACCCGATACACCGTTACCAGGGTCAACGAAACTGCAAAGGTAATGATTTGCGGTTAACGAACGGTAATCCCCCGCTCTTTCAAGTATCGTTTCAAAGCGGGGATGGGAATCTCGTGGTAGTGAAAAATACTGGCCGCCAGTCCGGCATCGGCCTTCCCCTCGGTAAAAACCTCATAGAAGTGCTCCATGGTTCCTGCACCGCCGGAGGCGATGACCGGGATCTTCAGCATCTCAGAAAGCTTTGCCAGTTGGGCGTTGGCAAAGCCGTTCTTCGTACCATCATGGTCCATCGAGGTAAAGAGGATCTCACCCGCTCCTCGCTCTTCGGCCTCTTTCGCCCAGGAGAATAGTTCCTTATCGGTCGTTATGCGCCCCCCGTTAACGGTCACGCCCCACCGCCCCCGTTCATCGCTCCGGGCATCAATGGCTACCACCACAAACTGACTACCAAACCCTTTGGCCAACTGATCAATCAATCCCGGATGACGCACTGCCGAGGAGTTGATGGAGATCTTATCGGCCCCCGCGCTCAGCAGAACATCGGCATCGGCCACCTCACTGATGCCTCCCCCAACCGTGAAGGGGATGTTCAGATGACGGGCAATACGCTTTACCAGCCCGGCAAAGGTCTTGCGCTCCTCGTGGGTGGCCGTAATATCCAGGAAAACCAGCTCATCGGCACCCTCGGAAGCATACTTCGCCCCCAACTCTACCGGATCGCCCACCGCCTTAATATCCAAAAAATTGATCCCCTTAACGGTCTGCCCGTCACGGATATCCAAACAGGGAATGATTCTCTTTGCCAGCATTCTTACTTATGAATTAAATTCTAAAAAACACATTTATCTGAATCCTGAAAAATAATTCACTCCGATCCCCACAAAAATAGCCAATGTAAAGGAAAGAAGTGTTCCCAAAAGAAAATATTCGGCTCTCTTATTCCCTTCTTCTCTCGTATCATTAAATCGAAATACCGACTTAGCGGCAATCAAAAAACCAATAGCCGCAAACTGATTGACCAGAATAAAAATAAGAATTAGCAATCGTTCCAATATACCAACCCAGGCAGATACATCCGGTTTCTCTTTTCTGCTCTTGTCTGGTATCACTGCCTTTAAAAACAGACCGGTGAAAATCCCCAACGGATTCGTAACCATAATAAATCCCACAAAAAAGATCCAAAATCCAACCATATTATCCGAAATCTTTGAGTCTGAAGCAAGATAAGTCAAACCCCATATAACAGCGACATGTGCTATTTGATCCAACAAAAATGCAGGAATAGTTGCCGGATATTTTGATTTAATCAGATCGATCAGGAAATGTGTAACAAAAATAACTGGAACTAACCACCACAGTGTTAACTGAAATGTAAAAAAAAACGGCAGTATGGAGGCAAGTCCCGCATGAATCATTAATTTACCTGATTTCCAGCCATTAGCACTTTTATGTTTTACCCATGTTCCGGGTTGTAACCAAAAATCGGCAATCAAATGACCGGTTAACATGGGAAGAAAGATGCTATTCAGGGGCTCCATAGTTCTTTTTTATAAGTTGTTCATACCTTTCCAGAAATATTTTAATGACTTTCCATTTGGATGCTTTCAGCGTTTTACTCACTGATGGCTGAGAAATACGAAGAATCTCACCTATCTGATCCTGTGACATTCGATTGAGCTTATAATAAAGCACATCAGCCTGTGTCGATGAAAGATTCTTTAACAGACTATCAGCTAAATAACAATAGGTTTCTAATTCACGATCCAACTCCTTATTGCCTGTTACGACAATGATATTCAGTTCCTTCTTTTTTAATTCATCCAGATTTTTTCCCGACCGTTCAAATGCAGAACCATCAGCCAATAAAACATTTTCATTCCAAATATCTGCATCACCAATTCCAATAGAAACTCTCAGGTCTGAAGTTTCACTCTTTCGGCGGACCTCCATCCTGAATTTCAGGACAATTAATAAGGCAACCACCGGTTTTACTGCCAATTGAAAACTATCACCCCGATAAAACCTGGGCTTAAGGAGAATTCCCTCATGCATATGATGCTCAATGGAATCTTTTATGATCATCTTTTGAGCCTCTGTTAATGCAGAAGAGTTGACGATATCTCCTGTTATTACTGCTATCAATTTTCCCTCTTTCACAACGTAAATATAACCATTTTTAGTTATAAACGCAAAATATAACCATTTTTGGTTATATTCTTCAACCCACCTTACCGGTTATACTTCTCTATTTCGGCCAGTGAGATCTTTCCCTCGTAGATGGCCTTTCCGGTGATCACCCCCGGAACTCCCATTTCGGCCAGCTTAAAAATATCGTCCATCGAGGCAATGCCGCCACTGGCGATCACCTCCACGCCGGGCAGGGTCTCCATAATCTCCCGGTAGAGTTCGAAAGAGGGACCGCTGAGCATACCGTCGCGACTGATATCGGTAGAGATCACCCTGGTGATTCCCTTAGCATGAAATCCGGAAATAAAATCGATCACCGGCAGGCCGGTATCCTCTTTCCAGCCGCTCACGGCGATCATCCCATCTTTGGCATCGGCTCCCAGGATGATCCGCTCCGCGCCAAAGAGCGACAGCCAGCGCAGAAAAAGCTCCGGCTCCCGAACGGCCACACTGCCCCCGGTCACCATATCGGCTCCCGACTCAAAAGCGATCCGCAGATCTTCATCCGATTTCAGTCCACCGCCAAAGTCAATTACCAGTCCCGTTTTCGAGGCGATCTGCTCCAACACCTTATAATTCACAATATGTTTCTCACGGGCTCCGTCCAGATCGACCAAATGCAACCGGCCAATGCCTGCATCTTCAAACATCTGCGCCACCTCCAGGGGATGCTCGTTATAGACCGTCTGCCGGCTGTAATCGCCCTGCGATAAACGTACGCACTTACCGTCAATAATATCGATCGCAGGAATTATCTCAATCTTGTTCATTTTCAACCTTTAGTTTCCGCCAATGGTTGGCAGGCAAAATTTACACTCCGGAATCCTTAACTATTGGCTTCCAGTATCATCTTCAGCACTGTCTGTGCCGATATCTCCCGGTTGGCAGCCTCCTCCACCACGATCGATGACGGCCCGTCAAGCACTCCATCGGTAACGATCACATTGCGCCGCACCGGCAGGCAGTGCATAAAACGGGCATCATTGGTCAATGCCATCTTCTCTTCATCGACCGTCCAGCCAAAATCCTTCGACAGAATCTTCCCATACTCCCGGTAAGAGGCCCAGTTCTTGGCATAGATAAAGTCAGCCCCCTCGAACGCCTTTCGCTGGTTGTACTCCACGCGCATCCCCTGCATAAACTCCGGCGCCAGCTCATACCCTTCGGGATGGGTGACCACCAGATCATAATCGGCCTCACGCATCCACTCCACAAACGAGTTGGGAACGGCCTGCGGCAAAGCCCGCGGGTGGGGAGCCCATGTCAGCACCACCTTCGGGCGCTCTCTCTTCTTGTGCTCCTCGATGGTAAGCAGATCCGCAAAGCTCTGCAACGGATGCCGGGTGGCTGCCTCCATGCTCACCACAGGAACCCCGGCATAGTCGATGAACTGGTTCAGGATCTTCTCGGTGTAGTCATCTTCTTTGCTCTGAAACTTTGCAAAAGAGCGGACTCCAACCACATCACAGTACCTGCCGATGACCGGAATAGCCTCCAACAGGTGCTCGGGCTTATCGCCATCCATCACTACGCCAAGCTCCGACTCCAGCAGCCAGCCATCATCGTTGACATTCATCACCATCGTGTTCATACCCAGGTTCATCGCCGCCTTCTGGGTACTCAGGCGGGTACGCAGACTGGAATTAAAAAAGATTAGCACCATGGTCTTATTGCGTCCCAGATGCTGATAGCCAAACCGGTTCTTCTTCACCTCAAAAGCCATCTCCACGGCCTTTTTTAAATCAGGAATATCTTTTACGGATGTGAAATGCTTCATATAATTCGTATTTATATTGTACTCTATTTAGGCCGCACCTGGCCATCACCGTCAATGATCCATTTATAGCTGGTAAGCTCCTCGAGAGCCATGGGACCGCGGGCGTGCAGCTTCTGTGTGCTGATGCCGATCTCAGCCCCCAGTCCGAACTGTGCCCCGTCGGTAAAGGCTGTCGATGCGTTGGAATAAACCGATGAGGCATCCACCAGCTTCCGGAAGGTCTCAATGCGCTCCCGGTTTTCAGTGATGATCGCCTCGCTGTGCTTCGAAGTGAATCGGTTGATATGATCTACCGCCTCATCGAAAGAGGCTACGGTCTTCACGGCCATTTTCAACGAGAGGAACTCCGTGCCGAATGACTCATCGGTAGCAGGATGCAGCAGCTCAATGGGATAGCTCCCCTGTAACCAGTCAAAAGCCTTGGGGTCAGCATAGATCACCACCCCTGCCTCAGCCAATGGAACACCGAACCCGGGCAGCTCTTCCAGCCGGCTCTCGTGGATCACCAGGCAGTCTAAGGCATTGCAAACCGATGGGCGGCGGGTCTTGGCGTTGAAGATGATCTCCCGCCCCTTCAAAGCATCGCCGTCGGCATCGAAATAGGTGTGGCAGATGCCGGCGCCGGTCTCAATCACCGGGATAGTAGCGTTCTCCCGTACGAAGTTGATGAGCCCCTGGCTGCCGCGTGGTATGATCAGATCGATGTAGCCGTGGGCACGCAGCATCTCGTGGGTCTCTTCCCGGCCGGCAGGCAGCAATGCCACCATATGCTCATCTAACTGATGGCTTCGCAACACTTGCTGAATGACCGAGAGTATAGCTCGGTTGGAATCAATCGCATCGCTGCCTCCCTTCAGCACCGTGGCATTCCCCGACTTCAGACAGAGGGAGAATACGTCGAAAGTCACGTTGGGCCGTGCTTCGTAAATAATGCCGATCACCCCGAAAGGTACCGACACCTTGCTTATCTTCAGCCCATTGGGCCGTACACCCGCCTTCAGCACCCGTCCCACCGGAGTGGGCAGCGATGCTACACTGCGGATATCGCCGGCAATCCCTTCGATCCGTTCCTTGGTCAACTGCAACCGGTCATACTTAGGATCGGCCGGATCCATCCGCTCCAGATCCTTCTTATTCTCTTCCAATAGATAAGGGATACTCTTTTCCGCCGCATCGGCCAGATCCAATAAGACCCGGTTGATGGCGTCATCGCTCAACAGATTGATCTTCCGCGAAGCTTCCAATACTTTTTTTAAGTGACTCTCTATCTTCATAACGAATCTTTTTTTGACCTCTCCAGGTAGAGGTAATCGTAGTGTACCAGTGCTTTCTGTTTTACCGATGCTTGTTCGAACACCATGCGTTCCGATCCAAACTGTGCCTTCCCAACACCCAGAAAGGCCCCCTCCTCATCGACGATCCGAATCAGGTCGCCCTTTTTAAACTCATGAGTGACCGATATCACGCCAACCGGAAGAAGGCTTACAGCTTTATCCGACTTCAGGGCATCGGCCGCCCCGCGGTTGATCACCACACTCCCTTTGGTAAAACCATCGGAGTATGCAATCCACTTCTTCACCCCGCTGGATGGTTTCGGAACCGGCTCAAACCAGGTGTGAGGCACCTCCTTTCCAGCCATCAAATCAACCAATACATTCTCCTTAAAGCCATTGGCCAGGTGCACGCCAATGCCATCACCAGCCAGCTTCTTGGCTATCCGGTATTTGGTGAGCATGCCGCCACGACCAAACTCGGAGTGGTTTCCCGAAATGGCATTCTCCGGTTCCCGGTCGTTAACACCCACCTTACCAATCAATCGCGCACCGGCACTCCCCGGTGGGGCCGTGAACACACCATCAACATTGCTTAATATAACCAATGCTTCCGATCCGGCCATGGAGGCAATGAGCCCCGACAGTTCATCGTTATCGGTGAACATCAGCTCTGTTACAGAGATCGTATCATTCTCATTCACAATGGGTATAACCCTATTCTCCAGCAGGGTGGTCATGCAGTTCTTCATGTTGAGGTAATGGCCGCGGCTCGAGAAGTTCTCCTTCGTGGTCAACACCTGCGCACAGGTCAGCCCATGCTCGTGAAAGAAATCGGAGTAGCGGCTGATCAGCTTCACCTGTCCCAGCGCTGCCCATAACTGCCGCTTCGACACGGCATCGGTCTTTTTCAAAGGTTCCAGAACAGCCCGTCCGGCAGCCACCGCCCCGGAGGAGACCAGAATCACCTCTACACCCTGCTTATGGAGATAAGCGATCTGATCGACCAAATGGGCAATGATCGCCACATTGAGCTTGCCATTCGGTTTGGCCAGCACATTGCTGCCAACCTTAACAGTAATCTTATGGTATCTGAGCTGCACGTGCTTCTATTTTTTCTCTTTTTCTATCTTGTTATAGGAGGCCATCACCCCGCGAATCAGCGAGGAGCTGAACCCCATATGCTCCATCTCATTCAGGCCGGTGATGGTGATCCCGCGCGGGGTGGTTACCTTGTCGATCTCCCGCTCGGGATGGTGACCGGTTTGCAGAATCAGCTCGGTAGCCCCTTTCACCGTCTGCGCCGTGATGAACTGTGCCATCTCGGCACCAAACCCG
>CAZILU010000134.1:0-8400 GCA_964540165.1 uncultured Mariniphaga sp. | reverse complement strand
GCTTCGAGGCTCATGCGTCCGCGGAAAAGCTCGGCGGTGATACCAATATTGGTACCCGATACGGTTTCCCATCCTAAGTAGCCAAAGGTGCTGACGGTCACCGAGCCGTTCACCTGGGTATCGTCGATGGCCAGGAAGACCGGACTGGTGGTACTGGCGCCATCCTGGGAGGGGATCTTGTCGTTACCCAGCTTGCCCCAGCCGCCGCGTATCTTCAGGTAGGTGATGAATCCGACATCGAAAAATTCCTCTTCCGAAAGTACCCATCCCAATCCAAAAGCGGGGAAGGTACCCCACTTCTCCTGGTACTTCGAGGATCCCTCCTGCCGCAGGGTGAAGTATGCCAGGTAGCGGTTCTGATAGTTGTAGGCGAGGCGTCCGAAGTAGGAGAGTCCGTAGTACCGGCTGGCGTTGTCGTTGACCTGCTTGGAGGTCTCCGATCCCGACTGCCCGATGTACCAGGCATTCTCATTAAGCGGAATATCCTCGGCCGATCCGCTCAGGTAGTCGTACCACTCATCGCGGAACGAGGTGCCCACCATGGCCGAGAGGTTATGGTCGCCAAAGCTCTCAGTATAGGTCAGGGTGTTGTCGAAGAACTGATTGACCACGGTCGTTCGCGATGAGGTGATGGTCGACAGCGGGCGGTTGGTGGAGTTGGTAACGAAATAGGGCATGCCGATATTCCGGGCCTTGACAAACGTCAGGGAGAGGTTATACTCGGTTTTGAATTTCAGCTTGTCCCTGATCAGGTCCACCTCACCGTAGAGACCGGTGAGCGCCTTCCGTATATCCTGCCGGTCCTGGTCAAATGACAGTTGGAGAAACGGATTTTGCGATCCGCGGTACTCCAGGATCTGTGCACTGGAGTAGTTGGTGGCATTGGGAACCTCTGCCTCCAATAGCGATGCGTAGTTCTGCTCATCGTAGATCGGCAGGATCGGAACGGCATGGTAGGCACTGAACCAGGCCGCATCGTTGGCGATATAGCGGAGCCCGTTGCTCAGGTTGAAGTTCACCCCCGCTTTAAACCAGTCGTTGGCCTGGTGGTCCAGCTTGGTGCGTATATTCAACCGGTTGAAGGAGTTCTTGCCTTCGAGGAGGCCCTCCTGCTCAAAGAAGCTGAGACCCAGTGAGTAGGTGGTTTTGTCGGTACCTCCCAAAACCGACAGGGCGTGGTTCTGCTGCCGGGCGTAGGGCTTCATGATCTCCGCGTACCAGTCGGTGTTGACATCGGGAACGTTTGGATTGACCCGGCTTCTGCCAAAGCGCTGCATGGCGTTCTGGATGAAGCTGATATCATCGGGATCATTGACCTGGTAAATGTAGTTCACAAACTGCTCGGCATTGGCCATCTGCAGTACATTCTGTGGTACCTGCACACCCACATACCCTTCGTAGGTGATGGTCGACCGGCTGTTGAGCGCCCCTTTTTTGGTGGTGATCAGCACCACACCGTTGGCGGCACGAACACCGTAAATAGCCGATGCAGAGGCATCTTTCAACACGGAAAGGGTCTCTATATCCGACGGATTCAGAAAGTCGATGTTGTCGAAATACATGCCATCAACAACATACAACGGTGATGAGTTGCTGGCGGTCGGGTAGGAGCCGATACCCCGGATACGGACCGTCGGTTCGGCACCGGGAGATCCGGCATTGACAATCTGTACGCCGGCTACCTTGCCCTGGATGGCCTGCATCGTCTGGCCCGCCGGTGTCTTTACCAGCTCATCGGCCTTTACCGTGGCAATGGAGGAGGTGAGGTCCTTGACCTTTAGTTCACCATAACCAACAACAACGATCTCCTCCAGGCCGATGATGTCTTCCTGCATGCGGATATTGACCGATGTGCGGTTGTTCACAGGGATCTCCTGGGTCTGAAACCCCACGAAACTGAATACCAGGGTCGCCTGCCCCGGAACCTCCAGCGTATAGTTACCATCCATGTCAGTGACGGTACCCCGCTGAGCTCCCTTTTCAAGAATGGCAACGCCCGGTAATCCCATATTCGTATCATCCGTTACCTTTCCCGTAACAACAACGGTCTGTTGTGCAAACAGGAAGGACCATTGGATAATGAGAAACAGAAAAATCGATAATTTCTTCATAGTTTACTTATTTTTATTAGTCAATGAATTAAAATTACACCATTTCTCATTCGAACTGAAAAATTTTGCCTCACTATTGATTCTCTAATTAAGATGAACCAGAATAATTACCTCATCATTGGCTCATAGTTATTAGTAACAGTGATTATATTTAATTGCGATACAGTATTTTAATAACATCTGTTTTGTAAAATTGTTGTAGAATTATTGTGGGAATTTTTCTGGATAATGAAGTCGGCAATGACAAAATTGACAAAAATCTTATTATATTTGGTAGGAATATGTGTTCATCTGTCAATAACCTGACCTGTTTATGAATCGATTGCATCTCATACGACTGGTTTTTTTGTTTGTGATTTGGGTTGGTAGCTTTTTTTTCGTGCGAGCCTCGACCGGTGGCAACATCAAAAATTTCAGCAGGAAGGTTTATGGCGCTGCCAATCAGAACTGGTCGGTCGATGCCAGTCCAAACGGTTTTATCTACTTTGCCAATCACCATGGATTGCTTGAGTTTGACGGGGTGAGCTGGATGCTTCACGAGCTTCCCAACCGGACCATCCTCCGGTCGGTGCGGGTTGTTTCCGATACGCTCATATACACGGGTGGGTACCGCGAGCTGGGATTTTGGAAACCGGGAGTCGATGGCTGGCTGGCGTACCATTCGCTGACCGGATTGGCTGGCGACCGGATGGGCAAGAACGATGAGTTTTGGAATATATCGGTATTGAATGATACGGTCTATTTTCACTCTTTTTCAAAGATACTGGTCTATAGAGACAACACCATTTCGGAGGTGGAGCTGCCCGGATTTGCCCACACGATGAGCCGTGTCGGTCAGCGGGTGTTAGTCGCTGTGAGGGACCACGGGATCTTTGTCATCAGGGGCAGCCATGTTGAGCCTTTGATTACCGATAGTCGTCTGGAAGCGGTTACTTTTCGTTTTTTGCTCCCTTTCCGGGCTGATCAGCTGCTGATAGGAACCGCTTCGCACGGAATCTTTCTATGGGACGGAGAGCGTTTGAGCGAGTGGAATCAGCCGTGGAGCGACTATTTTCGCCGGAATGAGGTAAACCGCGCCTATATCGATGAGCGGGGACAGTTATATATAGGTACCATCATTGACGGGGTAACGATTTTTAACCGGAATGGCGAACGGCTGGGCGGGTACAATACAACCAATGGTTTACAAAACAATACTGTGTTGGGCATTGCATCCGACACCTACGGGAATGGATGGCTGGCGCTCGACAGCGGCATCGACTTTATCTCCGATGATCGTTGCCGGGAGCTTGAGATCGAGACGATACCCGGCATCGGGAGCATCTACGATGTTGCATTTTGGGATGGTAAGATCTACCTGGGCACTAACCGGGGGCTCTTTTTTCGCGCGGAGGATACGGCTGCGGGGCCCTATCGCCTGGTTCCGGGTACCAGCGGTCAGGTGTGGGATTGTCATGTCCACGATAACAGACTGTTTGTCGGGTATAACGGAGGGGTGCTGACCGTGAGCAATGGCGGGGTTGCCACGGTATCGGGGCAGGCCGGCGGTTTCTGCATGCGCGAGGATCCCTTTAGCCCGGGCCGCCTGATCGAATCAACCTATACCAGTATGGTCATCATTGAGGAGACACCCTCCGGGTATCAACAGACCGGCATTCTGAAAGGTTTTTACGATCTTATCCGGTATATCGAGTTCGATCATGTCGGTAATCTGTGGGCCAGCCACATGCACCGGGGAATTTATAAGTTCAGGCTCAACAGTGAGCGCGACAGCATCATACAAAATGTCTATTTTGGTGAGAATTCGGTGTTTGGAAAGGATCACTCCATTCATCTTTTTAAGGTGGAGAACCGGATTGTCTTTACTACGGAAGAGCGCTTGTTTACCTATAACGACCTGACCGACTCCATTGTGCCTTACGATTACTTAAATGAGCAACTGGGATCTTTCGCCGCAGCCCATCGAATCGTGCCGGCTCCCGATCATCACTATTGGTTTGTCGGAGAAGAGAAGATCGGTTTGTTCCGGATTCGTAACGGTGAGGTGCAACGGGTCCGGTCGATCCCTAAGGAGCTCTTTTCGCCCCACGAAACGGTGGATGACTTCGAAAATGTATTGCCGCTCTCATCCACAGAGGCTGTTATCTCTCTTGAAAACGGTATTGCCCGCGTTGGTGAGGGCTCTTCTGATGTGGCTGCGGAGATCCAAAATTACGTTCCCACACTGCGTGAGGTAACGCTGGTCAATCAACAGGGCATGCGCCGCAGTGACTTTAGCGCGCGTGATGCCTTGCAGGTGAAGTACCGGTATCACAATATCCGGTTGCGTTACGCCTTCCCGCATTACACCCACCAGCCGGTCTATTTCCAATCGTTTCTGCAGGGTATTGATCCCGATTGGCAGGAGAAGAGTTCCGCACCTGTTTTTAGCTTCGACCGGCTGCCGGCCGGCCGTTACGAACTGTTGGTTAAAGCCGTTGATCCCTGGGAGAACGAGAGCCGCGAGCACCGGCTGATGATCGAAGTGCTGCCACCCTGGTATCTCTCAAACTATGCCGGCATGGGGTACCTGCTGCTGTTTTTTCTGGTGATGGCCGGATTGCAACGATGGGCGGTCATACGAGCCCGCCGGAAGGAGCGACTGAAACTGGAAAAACGGGAGCAGGAGCTGATCAGGCTGCGCAATGAAAAGCTGCGGAATGAGGTGGAGCATAAGAGCAAAGAGCTGGCAAACTCCACCATGGCGATCATTAAAAAGAATGAGTTCCTGATGAAGCTGAAAGAGATCTTAGCCTCACAGAAGGAGCAGCTGGGAACACGGTACCCCGATAAGTTCTACGATCACATCACCCGGAAGATCGATGATAATATCTCGAGCCACGACGACTGGCATCTGTTTGAGACCAATTTTGAGCGGGCCCATGAGAAGTTTCTGCATAAGATCAAAAAGCAGTTTCCTGATCTGACACCGAACGACCTGCGGTTGTGCGCCCTGCTGAGGATGAACCTCACCTCGAAGGAGATAGCGCCCCTGTTAGGGATCTCGGTGCGGGGGGTGGAGAACCACCGCTACCGCCTTCGCAAGAAGATGGAGTTAGAGCACGATGATAACCTCATCGATATGATCCTGAAATTGTAATTTTTATTCAGATGAAATTTTTTACCCGAAGATTCACATGGATACTCGTGCTCTGTATCGGAGCCGGTCCGCTTATGGGGAGGGCCTTTAATCGTTCCGAAGGGACCATTGTTCTTAAAAACGAAGCTGTTGAACTGGGATTTGATTCATCGACAGGCCGGTTGGTCCGGATGGTTGATCTTGTCCACAGCCAGTCGTTTATAGACTCTGCTGCCGTCCACAGCCTGCCGTGGGAGATCCGTTTTCACCGGTTACCCTCCATTTCATTGCGACCCGGCAGGCTGACACCGGAGCGGTTCACCGGAACGAAAAAGGGAGAGCATATCCTTCTCCTGCAATGGGAGGCGTTTAAGGGTTATGACACCCTGGTGGTCAGGGCCACGATCACCCTCGATGCCACAGAACCGTTCTCATACTGGAGCCTGGAGGTGGAAGGTATGCCCTGTCACCGGATGGCGGAGGTAGCGTTTCCGGTGATCGGCGGGCTATTCGATCAGGGCAATGAGAAGCTGGTGGTGCCCACCTGGATGGGAAGCCTGATCCATGACCCCCGGAAAGAGCTGTTTGGCCGGTTTAAACGGCGTGTGTGGAACTACCCCGGCTCCCTCTCCAGCCAGGTCATCGCACTCTACAGTCCGGGCAAAAGCGGCTTCTATGCCTCGTGTAACGACTCGCTTTCGTATGCTAAGAACTTTTCGATCGAGCATGATACAACGAAGATGCTGACCTATAAGATGATCCATATCCCGCCGTTTGATTCTCTCCGCACCTCCTTTGCTCTGCCCGGCCAGGCGGTGATTGGAACGTTTCGGGGTGACTGGTTGACGGTGGCGGAGATCTACCAGCAGTGGGCGCTGCAGCAGCGGTGGGCCCGGGAGAGCCGGTTGAAGCGGGGGCTGACACCGGCATGGTTAGACAGTACCGCCCTGTGGGTGTGGAACCGCGGCCGGTCGGAGGAGGTGCTGACGCCGGCCGTGGGGCTGAGAGAGCGGCTGGGACTTCCGGTCAGCGTTTACTGGCACTGGTGGCACCACTGCGCTTATGACGATAATTTCCCCGAGTACCTCCCCCCGCGGGAGGGACGGGAGCCTTTCATCCGCGCCGTCACCGCTGCCGAAGAGGCCGGGGTGAATGCCATCGTCTATATGAACGCCCTGCAGTGGGGCGAGGCTGCCGAAGGGTATCGGTCGGGACGGGTGAAGCCCTATACCCTCAAGGATGTTTATGGAGAGGTTAACTCCCTGGTGTATAATATTTTCTCGGGTAACGCGCTGATAAACATGTGCGTGGGTACCCGCTTTTGGAAAGATCACTATGCATCCCTTTGCGACAGCGTGGTCAATACCTATGGTGCGAGTGGCGTTTATATGGACCAGACCTGCCTCAGCAGGGTCTGCTTTGATGCCGGCCATGATCATCCTCCCGGTGGTGGTAACTACTGGGTGGAGCACTCGGGAGCGATGATTCGGCAGATCCGTGCCGCCGATTATGGCGGACGACAGCCCATTTTTACCGGTGAAGGGTCGGCGGAGAACTGGCTGCCCCATTTAGACGGGTTCCTGACCCTGCAGGCCAGCCGCGAGCGCTATGCCGGCGTTGACCAAACGGAGACGATCCCCTTCTTTCAGGCGGTTTATCACCCCTATGCCATCACCTTCGGGAGCTATGCCTCCCTGGTATCTCCTCCCTACGATGAGCTGTGGCCGGAGGCGTTCGCGCCGGAGAGCGCCGGAGAGCTGCTCGACACCCGGTTCAACAGGCAGTTTCTGATGGAGCAGGCCCGGTCGTTCGTTTGGGGTATGCAGCCTGCCATTGCGAACTACCGGGAGTTTCTGGCTTCGGAACGCCCCGTTGAACTGAACTATCTTCTGGAGATGGCCCGGCTCAGGCATGGCGCCCTTAAGTACCTGTTGCACGGCAGGTTCATGCGTACACCGGCGATGGCGATCCCGGAGGAGGAGATCGATATCTCCCGGCTGTCGATCTATGTAGGCCGGAAAGGCAGCAATGTGACTGCCTATAAAAAGCGCGTTCCTATGCTCTGTGCCGGTACATGGCAGGCCGGTGACGGAGAGGTGGGGATGGCGCTGGCCTCGATCGGTGATCGCCCGCTGCCGGTGCATTTCACGATGAATGCCGGCGATTATGACCTTCCGCCGGAGGGGAGGATCTACCTGAGAACGGTTGGGGAGCGGCAACCGATCGGATCGTACCGCGGGGGAGTGATTGAGGTGGAGGTTACCCTCCCTCCCCTCGGATTGTGCATCGTTGAGATCACACCGTGACGGTCGTTGGCCGGGATGCAGGGCGCATCGGGTGTCTCCTTTTTGGTGAAATCATCCTTTCGGACAGGCAATGTTCGGAAGATTAGCTATATATCGGTATGTATTTACGATTTCTTTTATGGGGATTATTGGCGGGACTGATCTCCTGCAACCATCCGTCCCGCACCATGCGTGAGGTGGATGTGCTGATCGTGGGCGGGGGGGCCAGCGGAACGATGGCCGGCATCCAGGCGGCCCGCATGGGCGCATCGGCGCTCATCGCGGAGGAGGGGCCCTGGTTAGGGGGAATGCTCACCTCGGCGGGTGTCAGTGCCATCGACGGCAACCACCGGCTGCACTCGGGACTGTGGGCTGAGTTCCGTCAGAAGCTGTATGATCACTATGGGGGTCCCGAGCGTGTGAATACCGGCTGGGTGAGCCAGGTGCTGTTTGAGCCCTCCGTGGGAGCGCAGATCCTGGCGGCGATGGCGCAGGCAGAAGCGTTGCTGTCGGTGCAGTTTCATGCGTCGCTGCTGAAGCTGCAGGAGAGCAGGGATGGCTGGATCGCCACCATTGCAACGAACGAGGGGGCGATGCGTGTCAGGGCCTCGATCGTGATCGATGGTACCGAGCTGGGCGATGTGGCACGGTTAGCAGGGATCCCCTGCGATGTGGGCATGGATGCCCGCGCAGATACCGGGGAGGCGATCGCCCCCGCCGAGGCTAACGATATCGTGCAGGATCTGACCTATGTGGTCGTTCTTAAGGATTATGGTGAGGGCGCCGACAGGACCATCCCACGACCGGCAGGATATGACTCCACCGCTTTCTCCTGTACCTGCAAGGATCGTTGTGATGAACCCGCCGGCGACCCGGCGGTGTGGGA
>CAZILU010000133.1:0-8506 GCA_964540165.1 uncultured Mariniphaga sp. | reverse complement strand
GTTGGTTATTTTGATAAAGATTTTATCAAAATGAAACGACCATGACG
The DNA here is from genome assembly GCA_964540165.1 of uncultured Mariniphaga sp. Taxonomy (GTDB): domain Bacteria; phylum Bacteroidota; class Bacteroidia; order Bacteroidales; family Prolixibacteraceae; genus Mariniphaga. Next base: position 8,459 of record CAZILU010000133.1, on the reverse strand, counting down.
ATTCTTGACACAAACGAGCAAGATTAAAATCATGGGAGTTCCTTCTCATACCTTTGAAAACTTACAATTTTAATGAGATGAAACGCTTAAGCGTAACCGTTTTTTTTAATCATACGATAAACCGTTGCCACGCCAATTCCCAGTTTTTCGGCCACCAGGGTTGTGTTGTTGTTGTATTTTTCCAGGTATTTTTTCACGATTTTGAGGTTGTACTCTTTTAATGTCATCTCCTGTCCGATGATATCAGGCATCAGCATCTCGTTCTCCAGGATGATATTATCGCTGGTTATTTCATCGTTGTCGGCCAGGGTAATGGCCAGTTCCATAACCGATTTCAGCTCCCTGATATTTCCCGGGAAGCTATAGGTCAACAGTTTGTCTATAGCCGATTTAGAGAGGTTCTTGGGCGGTATTTGGTTCTCCCGGCAAAATTCGGTAATGAAATGTTTGGCTAACAGTATCACATCGTTGCCCCGGTTTCGCAACGGGGGCAGTTCAAGGTGCAGTCCATAGAGGCGGTAATAGAGATCTTCTCTGAAACTTTTTTTCAGCACCAGTTCCTGCAGGTTTTGGTGGGTTGCTACGATGATGCGGCAATCGGTTTTAACCGGTTTGTTGCTTCCAATGCGTACAATCTCTTTTTCCTGAAGCGCCCTGAGGAGTTTAGCCTGAAGTGCTATGTCCAGTTCGGCAATTTCATCCAGGAACAGTGTACCCTCATTGGCCTCTTCAAAGCGGCCGATGCGCCGGTAGTTGGCCCCGGTAAAAGCCCCTTTTTCAAATCCAAATAGTTCACTTTCAATTAGTTCGTGTGGGATGGCGGCCACATTTACAGCAACAAAGGGCTTATCTGCTCTTGAGGAGTTGTAGTGAATGGCTTTGGCAACCAGCTCTTTTCCGGTACCGGTTTCACCGGTAATGGTGACGGTAATGCCGGTGCGTGTAGCTTTTTCAATCAGGCTGAAGACGGTTTGGATGGCTGCACTGTTGCCTGCGATGGTGTTTTGGTAGCTGTATTTCTTCTTCACTTCAGTGCGCAACGAGATGACCTCCCGTTTCAGCCGTTCACCCTTTCGGATGTTCTGAACCGTGTTGAGCAGGCGTTCGCGAATATCGTTCGACTTAACGATATAGTCGTATGCCCCATGTTTCAGCAGTTCAACGACCACCTCGATTTCACTCTGCTCCGATATGAGAATCACCTGGATATCTTCGTTTTCGCTCTTAATTTTTTTCAATATTTCAAGACCCTTAACGTCGGGAAGCCGATAGTCTAAGGTAATCACATCGGGTGCTTTATGCAGGTTGTCGAGGCATTCTCTGCCCGTGGTGAATGACTCAATATCATAGTCGGGATTTAGCGAGAGGTTGTGAACGAGCAACCGGTTATACCACTCGTCATCTTCTACAACAAATATCCGGAACGGTTTTTCATCCATAATTCTGGTTGTTATGCCTGTTTGTCAATTATGCGTGGAATATAGCCATTTATTGTGCGATGATTGATCTCTCTTTTCGTTTATTTCGTCTCCCAACGGATTAAAAAATGGTGTAAATCGATTATCACTTCGGCTGTTTCGGTTTTAATGGAAGATAACAGCGCTGTAATTTTGCTTTCGTCGGGGTTTACCTTCGAAATTTTCTCCAGTTTTTTTAGCATTTGGTAGAGTTCTTCAGCTTTCAGATGTTTGCTGGGCGCTGCCATTTTATGGACGGTATCTGTAACGGCCTCCCACCGCTTTTCGGCCACGGCAGTTTCGAGGGATTTCAATCCGTTTTCCGACGTTTTTATATAGAGTAATATCATCTCTTTGAAAAAACCGGGGTCTCCGGCGGCTATTTTTTCGAGGTCGGCCGGGTTTACCCTGGCGGTGGTCTCTGCCCTTTGATTTGGTTGCTGCTCTTTCCAGAACGGTAAGACCGCATCAAACAGCTCCATTTCAGAAAACGGTTTAATTAAATAACCGGCCATACCGGCCTTCTGACAGGCCTCCCGGTCCGCTTCCCGGTCGGAGGCGGTGACGGCAATAATCGGGATGTCCGGTTTTGTGTAATGTATCTCTCTGGCGGCTTCCGGACCGTTCTTTTTGGGCATGCGCATATCCATAAAAATCAGGTCGAAATGGTTTTTCAATGCCAGTCCGACCGCCTCAGCGCCGTCGCTTGCCTCCAGATATCTGACGCCCCATTTGTCTAATATGTTCTTTAAAACGAACCGGTTGAACTCCTCATCGTCGGCAATTAAAACATTTCGTTGGGTAAAATGCCGGGGAATTTCAGGTGCAAAAAATGCCTCCTGAACCAATTTCGACGGATCGCCCGCGAGGTAGGGTATAGAGATTGTCATGGCAGTACCTTTACCCGGTTCACTATTGACTGTAATGGTTCCATGCTGTAATTCAACCAGTTTCTTTACAATGGCAAGGCCAAGACCGGTGCCGCTGTATTTTTTTCCGGCCGGATTCTCTGCCTGCACATATTCGTCAAAGATGATCTGCAGATTCTTTTCGGAGATGCCAATGCCCGTATCGGTAACTTTAAATTGCAGTGCTGTTGTGTGCTCATCTTCTTTTTGCGATTTAACACGCAGTTCGACGCTGCCGGAGTCGGTAAACTTTATCGCATTGCTGACCAGGTTTAGCACCATCTGCTTTAACCGTAACGGGTCGCCCGACAGCGCTTCGGGCAGTTCATTTTCCGGTTTGTAAATCAATTCAATGCCCTTCTTAATCGCTTCTGTTTCCTGAAGGCGGATTACCTCCTCGAAAACGGTTGCCGGTGAAAAATGAACCGTGTTAAATGACCAGGTTTTTGATTGAATTTTTGTGAAGTCCAGTGTGTCGTTTATGATGGATTTCAGATGATTAGCCGAGTTTGCCAGAACGGTCAACGGCTCCGTTAGGTCCTTCTCCTTCAATTTCAGAAGCATCTGTTCAGCCAGGCTATAGATGGCATTGACCGGCGTTCGCATTTCGTGGCTGACGTTGGCGGCGAACTGCTCTTTGGCCCGGGCCAGTCCCTCGGCTTCATCTCTCGCTTTTTTCAATGCCAGTTGATAGGCCCTGGCTTTTCGCTGGTAGTTGAAAAGCAGAAAAATTACGGCTAACAGCAAGATCATGGCTGCCGCGGAGAACATAGCCAGTCGCTTGTAGGTCAGACGGGCCAGCCGGTGTGCCTCTTCAATCTGGTTAAACCGTTTTTCTGATTCTTTTCGTTCACCCCACTGAATCAGCTGGTTCAGACTTTTGCCAATCTCCCCGTTTCGTTCAATTAGTTTTGATTCCAAAATGTTTATGTGGGAATCCTTTTGTCGTAACTGAGATTCGATGTTCTGAATCTCAGTTTTCAACCGGCTCCTTTCGAGGTTTTCTTCTACCAACAGCGTGTCGACCGTTACTTTTCGCTTTCCGAAAATTCCTTTTAAAAAGCCTTTTTCACGGGTTTCGGTAATGATGGTGTCAACTTCTGCGCCTTCTAATTGGGAATAGATATCGGTGAAGGCGGGCCTCTCTTTTTGTGATGCTAAGTGCAGATCCAGAATCCCCCGCCAGATATCCATCTTTTCGAGGGCTAAGTAACGAACGGAATCGACCATGCCGGCATACGGTGGCGAAAAGTTCTGCTGCAGGTCCTGAAGTTTCATTTTTACCGCCTGACCGGACTGGTGGAATGGCTCCAGGTTCTTTTCTTCGTTGGTTAACACATACAGACGAACAGCGTTTTCAATGGTCGCCAGGTCGGCCGCAATATCTTTAATAACAAAGAGCTGATAATCGGGAGTAGCTTCCTGTTGTGCCGAATATACAATGTCGGATAAACTTTTATAGGCCAGGTATCCGGTAGCAATCACCGAACCGGCAATAATTACGGCCAACAGGGTAATCTGTACTTCAATTCTCAATTTTGCCATTCAAACAAGCCTGTCCTGATTTTTAAATTTTCAAATTTACCATTTTGATTTGTTAAACGAAAATATCCATTTTTTGTTTGATTGAGGCAGAGAGCGTGTGTCAATTTTATCTGTTAAATATTGAACCGATGGGTATGGTAAATTTTTTCACCTATCTTTGAGGCAATTTTAATGAAACGAATAGGAATGAATCCATTTAATATAGGTGACTTAAAAATTGAAGTTCCGGTGATTCAGGGCGGCATGGGTATTGGCATTTCGCTGTCGGGGCTTGCGGCTGCCGTTGCAAACGAAGGAGGCGTCGGCGTTATTTCGGTTGCAGGCATCGGAATGTTTGAAAAGGATTATGCCCGTAATTTTATTGATGCCAACATCCGGGCACTCAGGCGGGAGATCCAAACCGCACGGGAGAAGACCAGGGGTATTATTGGTGTAAATGTTATGGTCGCTCTGACTAATTTTTCAGACATGGTAAAAACATCCATTGCTGAGAAGATTGATATTATCTTTTCGGGGGCCGGGTTGCCGCTGGATTTGCCCTCGTATCTGCCGAAAGGGTCAAAAACCAAACTGGTGCCCATCATCTCATCCGGAAGAGCGGCAAGCCTGATCTGTAAAAAGTGGAAAGAGGTCTACGACTATCTGCCCGACGCGTTTGTGGTTGAAGGTCCCAAAGCCGGAGGGCATCTGGGGTTCAAACGCGATCAGATTGACGATTCTGCTTTTGAGCTTGAGAAACTGGTTCCGGATGTTGTTTCGAATGTAAAACCGTTTGAGGAGAAATACCAGGTAACCATTCCGGTGATTGCCGCCGGTGGAATTTATACCGGTGCCGACATCAAAAAGATTATGGATTTGGGTGCTACCGGTGTTCAGTTGGGTACCCGGTTTGTAACCACTCACGAATGCGATGCCTCTCAGGCATTTAAGCAGACCTATATCGATTCCCGGGAGGGAGACATTGAGATTATTCAGAGTCCGGTAGGCATGCCGGGAAGGGCTTTGCGAAATGAGTTTATTGAAAAGATCAACCGCGGGGAGAAACGGCCGGTTAAGTGTCCTTATAAGTGCTTGAAAACATGTGACATAGAAAAAACTCCCTATTGCATATTCGCTGCGTTGATGAATGCGATGAAGGGTAATATGAAAAATGGGTATGCATTTGCGGGCGCCAATGCCTGGCGATCATCAAAAATTATCTCCGTTAAGCAGACCTTTGAAGCCCTGAAGCAGGAGTTTAAAGAGGCTGTTGCCGCATCATGGCTCTGATCACGAGTCCGATGTCATTGCGGTTTCTGCCTGACTGAGAAGTTGCTTCAATGAGGCCGGATTTCGGTTTTTCAGGAGCTTTCACGGCTATAATGCAAGTCCGGAGACCTGCCGGTTAATGAAATTCCATTATCTTTGGTGGCTGAATAAAAAAATCAAAACATGGAACAGATAATGAATCGAACAGCCAACAACGAACCACAAACGACAAACCACAAACGACAAACCACAAACGACAAACGGCTCTCCCTTCTGACTCTGTTTGTGGCGGCAGTACTGGTATGGTCGTGTGGCGGGAATAAGAATTACGGTTCAGCCGGCGGCGACTACCGCAACCTCTTTGCCGAGCAGGGGATCGATGCCCCGGCGATCGATGCGCGGGTGTCGGAGTTTTTCCAGGAGCTCTTCCATGGCGACAGCGCGCTGGCGATATACCGCACGGCCGGATCTAACGGCAACGGTTCGCTGGCCTATATTATCGATACCAATAATGAAGATATTCCGGGCGAGGGAATCGCCCAGGGGATGATGGTTTGTGTTCAGTTGGATAAAAAAGCGGAGTTTGATGCGCTGTGGAACTGGGCATATACCTACATGTATGTCACGGAAGAGGGGCATCCCAACCGGGGTTTTTTCCGGTGGTCGGTTCTGCCCGATGGAACGCCGCAGGCGGAGACACCGTCGCCTCTGGCTGAGCAGTACTTTGTTACGGCTCTCTACTTCGCTGCTCACCGATGGGGAAATGGCAACGGGATTTATGAATACAGTGCGCATGCCAGCCGCATTCTGGGAGAGATTCGCCATCATCCCGTAACGACCGGCACGACGCTTTACGGAGAGCGCACCCTGGGGCCTATGGTTGATGAGCAGAGCAAGCTGATTCTATTCATGCCCGATGGCAGTGACGATAAATACACTGCTCCGGGCTACCTGATCCCCGGTTTTTATGAGCTTTGGGCGCTATGGGGGCCCGAAGAGGACCGTGCCTTTTGGTCGGAGGCTGCTACGGCAAGCCGCCGCTTTTTGGTTAAGCAGAGCTATCCCGAAACCGGACTCACCACCGATATGGCTAATTTAGACGGCACCCCGCGGGCGATCCCCTGGAACCCGCTATCGGCACACTTCGGACCTGAGTCGTGGCGTACGCTGGCGCACGTGGGATTTGACTATGGCTGGTGGCAGAAGGATAAAGAGCAGGTCGCTCTCAGCAACCGGGTACAGGCGTTTTTGGCTGCGTTTGGCCTTGATCAGTACGGGTACAGCTTTACCCGCGATGGAAAGGTGCTGAAGGCTGCGCACCGCAATGGCCTGGCAGCTACGGCAGCCGTGGCGGGCCTTGCCGCCGACCAGCCGGTAGCCGCCGACTTTGTGAAGGCCCTATGGGAGAGCTCCCTGCCCGAAGCAGCGGAGTACCGCTCCAACGACGGCATGCTTCAGATGCTGGCCATGTTGCAGTGCAGCGGAAAATTCAGGATCTGGAAGCCTTAAAACGAACCTGGTCTTAGATTTCGCTGAAATCAAGCGGTACCAAAAAGGTCTTTCGCACTTTGCTTACTGTGTTGGCATACTCCTCTTTCACCCGCATGGCGGCCCACGCCGGGCTTTCGCGGAACTTGTTCCAGTTGGCTTCACGCTCTTCCATGTTTTTAAACCAGAGCATGTATCCCAGGGCCGGCATGAAGCCACCGGCCAGGATCTCTCCGAACAGCAGCGGATGGAGGCCCAACTCCAAAAACAACGGAATCTCCTCTTTGTTAAACATCATTACCTTACGGCGGAATGCATCCTCGTTGTGACTTTCGTAGATGCGCAACTCAAACAGTCCGCGCCCCGGATCGGGCATCTTCATTTGCGGCAACCCGCTGAAAGCCTCTAACAACAACGTTTCATACCGTTCAAAAACGGCCTTTTCGGGCGGAATGGCGAAGTAACTTTTGGCTGCTTCGAAATACCGTTCATCTTTTTTGATCTGTTGTACCGCTTTCCAATAGGCATCCGGACTGTTATGAACGTGAAGGATGTAGATGGATGGGGGATCGGTCATCCCATACTCGCCAAAAGCCCCCACTTTCGCTCCGAATGTTTTCAGGAAGGGGATCATAGCTTCCGTATAGTACTTGCGTAACTGGTTGACGCCACCCCCGCCGGAGAGGCGGTAGATCTTCAGTTCGTACACCTCCTTGTTTTCAGGCATGGAAACGCCGGTACGCCCTTCGCCCGTTGCCAATGCCCCGCCCGCCACCAGCGCGCCGCCGGTGAGAAGGGCCGATTCTTTCATAAATGATCTTCGTTTCATAAAAAGTAAAAAGTAAAAAGTAAAAAGTAAAAAGGTAAAAGTAAAAAGTTTTTTGATTGTCATGACACGATAGCACCCTAATGTACAGGAAAAAAGCGGAAGGCATGTACGTGTTAAATTCGCCACCTGGAATTATTAGCCAGATACTTAATTCAATATATATACGTTTTACCGGGAAAAGGATTATTGCAACGGGATATTTAGTTCATGATGATCCAGGTTAGTAACGATGTTCCGTGAAATGTGTAACTTTGTATATAAACCCTAAAAGATAGAAGCCATGAGACAGATCATTTTAATATCAATCATTTTTTTTGGGATTTCCGGATTGTCGGCGCAACCCTATTTTGGTGCGGGCGTGAAGGCCGGACTGAACACTTCCGAGGTGGTGATGAACCTCGATGATTTCTCATCGCAGTCAATCCTTCGCACCCACATTGGTGCGTTTGCACGTTTGGGTGTGGGACGGGTTTACATTCAACCGGAAGCTTACTTTATCTCGAAAGGGGGAGCGGTGTTCCACGAAAACGGGGAACATGCTTTGGCAACCTTTGATTTCAACAATGTGGATGTGCCGGTGTTGTTGGGTGTGAAGGTTTTGGAAGGAGAACAGGCTAACCTGCGTTTGATGACCGGTCCGGTGTTCAGCTTTCTTACCTCGACGAAGATTTCCGGTAATGAGCTGTTGTCGTCCGAATATTATAAGGATAAATACTTTGGTTATCAGTATGGTATTGGCATCGACCTGTGGGACTTTTTCATTGATGCCCGGCTGGAATATGGATCCAACCGGTTCTATTACGAGCCGGAGATGGATCTGGAAGGTAGGAACCGGACCTTTATGATCACGGTAGGAATGCATATCTTTTAGCATTGCGATGGCGGTGAAATATTTCACCGCCATCGCAATGTTAAAATTTTGGTATTATAATTCCGGTTCGGGAGTCGATTCCGGATTAAAGGGGTCGAACAGGTAGATGCCCT
>CAZILU010000132.1:0-8559 GCA_964540165.1 uncultured Mariniphaga sp. | reverse complement strand
GATTCATTCTCAAGATAAAAAAATATATTTGTATTTAAAAGTATCAGCATTCCCGGAAATTGGTCCGGGTAATATTCTGAGTGTTATTTTATATTCGGGTGTCCGAATTTTTATTAGTTCCGGGCATCAATTAATCATGGATAAAACTGAAAGTTATGTTTCCAAATGTAAATCCAATGTCAACGGCTTCCTGGGAGAAGTTAGAAGATCGCTACCTTCAGTTGGAAGGTTTGCCAGTGAAAGAACTTTTTGATCGGGATCCCGATCGTTTTGAGAAGTACTCATTGAGGTTTGAAGAGATGCTCGTTGATTTTTCTAAAAATATTTTGGATGATTCAACACTTTCCTTATTGACAGAACTGGCATCGGAGTGTGGGTTAAAGAAGGCTATTGAGAGCATGTTTACCGGTGAAAAGATCAATGTAACCGAGAACCGGGCAGTTCTTCATATTGCGTTGAGAAACCGGAGTAAAACCCCGATTTTTGTCGATGGCAATGATGTAATGCCGGAAGTAGATGCCGTACTTGATCAGATGAAATATTTTACCGAGCAGGTTATCTCCGGCCATTGGAGAGGATACACCGGAAAAGCGATCACAGATATTGTAAATATCGGCATTGGGGGTTCTGATTTGGGTCCGTTGATGGTAACTGAAGCGCTCAGACCCTATAAAAACCATCTCAATCTTCACTTTGTTTCGAACGTTGATGGAACACATATTACCGAAACATTGAACCGGGTCAGCCAGGAGACTACACTTTTCATCATTGCTTCCAAAACTTTTACAACCCAGGAGACTATGACGAATGCTCATACGGCCAGGGACTGGTTTATGGCAGCGGCATCCGATCTCTCGTTTGTGAAAAATCATTTTGTTGCGGTCTCTACAAATAAACCGGAGGTTGAAACGTTTGGAATTGATGCCAGGAATATGTTTCGATTTTGGGACTGGGTAGGAGGTCGTTATTCTCTTTGGTCGGCTATAGGGCTTCCGATTGCCTGTGGAATCGGATTTGAGAATTTTGAGCAGCTGTTAGAAGGCGGCCACGCAATGGATAACCATTTTAGATACAGTTCGTTTGATAAGAATATCCCGGTTGTCCTTGCCTTGATAAGTATCTGGTATAATAACTTTTTTGGCGCTGAAACTGAGGCAATTTTGCCATATGATCAGTATATGCACCGGTTTGCAGCCTATTTCCAGCAGGGTAATATGGAGAGCAATGGTAAATATATTGACCGGCAGGGCATTCCGGTGGAGTATCAGACCGGGCCCATTATATGGGGAGAGCCCGGCACGAATGGGCAACATGCATTTTACCAGTTAATACATCAAGGGACCAAGCTGATTCCCTGTGATTTTATAGCTCCGGCCATCAGTCACAATCGGGTTGGTGATCACCACCGGAAGCTGTTGGCTAACTTTTTTGCTCAACCGGAGGCATTGATGCTTGGCAAGTCGGAGGTGCAGGTTTACGAGGAGCTGAAGGCAACCGGAAAAAGCGAGGAGGAGATTGCCCGTCTGCTGCCGTTTAAGGTTTTTCCGGGCAATGTCCCGACCAACTCGATGTTGTTGAAGAAGATAACTCCGCGATCGTTGGGGTCATTGATTGCCATGTATGAACATAAGATATTTGTTCAGGGGGTTATCTGGAATATCTATAGTTTTGATCAGTGGGGTGTGGAATTAGGGAAACAGTTAGCCAATGCGATTCTTCCTGAATTGGAAGATGATCATCCGGTTACGGATCACGATGTTTCAACCAACGGATTGATCAATGCATGGAAGGCAATGAGATGAGGCAATTGGTTTTTCAATGGGCCTCTGGATATTGTGAACAGCTCCCGGAACTGCAATTTCCGGGAGCTGTTTGAATTTTATTTCAGGTTTTTGATGCGCTCCATGGCTTCCAGTACATTGGAACGGTCGGCAAATGCGGAAAATCGGAAATATCCTTCACCTGCAGGTCCAAACCCGGATCCTGGTGTGCCTACTACGTTGGCTTTTTGCAATACGTAATCGAAAAAGTCCCAGGAGTTCATGCCATTTTTTGTTCTGACCCAGATGTATGGGGCGTTGGTGCCCCCATGCACTTCGTAACCTGCATCGGTTAGTTTTTCTTTCATGATCCGTGCATTTTCCAGATAATAGGCAATCACACTGGCGACCTCTTTTTTCCCTTGTTCGGTATAAATAGCCGATGCCGCTTTTTGCACCGGATAGGACACGCCGTTGAATTTGGTCGATTGCCTGCGGTTCCAAAGCGGTTTTACCGGATGTGCTTTGCCATTTGAGTCAAAAGCTTTCAATTCATGAGGAACCACGGTGAATGCACAGCGGGTGCCGGTAAATCCGGCTGTTTTTGAAAAACTGCGGAATTCGATGGCAACCTCTTTGGCTCCTTCAATTTCATAAATGGAGTGGGGTATGTCATCTTCGGTTATAAAGGCTTCGTAAGCAGCATCAAATAAAATGATGCTTCGGTTTTTGATGGCATAATCAACCCATTTCTTAAGCTCTTGTCGGTGAGCAACAGTTCCTGTCGGATTGTTTGGATAGCATAGAAAGATCAGATCGGGTGTTTCGGCTGGCAGTTCAGGAATAAAGCCATTTTCCCGGGTACAGGGCATATAGATAATTCCTTCATAATAGCCCGACTGGTATGCACCTGTTTTTCCGGCCATAACGGTAGTGTCGGCATAAACCGGGTAAACCGGGTCGCAAATGGCTATTTTGTTGTCGCTGCCGAAGATTTCCTGGATGTTTCCTGTATCGCACTTCGATCCATCGGAGATGAAAATGTCATCAGCCTGAATGTTGATACCCCGAGCCTGGTAGTCATTTTCAGCAATAGCTTCACGAAGGAAAGCATAACCTTGTTCCGGGCCGTAGCCTTTGAACGATTCCATATTGGCCATCTCTTCAACACCTTCATGAAAAGCTTTTACCACACTGGGAACGAGCGGACGGGTAACATCGCCAATACCCATTTTAATCACCTTTTTGTCGGGATTTAGTGTCATAAATTCATTTACCCTCCGGCCGATTTCGGGGAAGAGATATCCTGCCTGAAGCTTCAAATAGTTCTCATTAATTTTTGCCATACACCTATTTTTTTTTGCAAAATTATAAATAAAATGATGAGCAGCGAATTCGTTGAGATTGGAAGGTAAAAGTTATTGGATGTTTAATACTTTTGTAAGATTAAAATGGAAGCTATGCAAAATTTCTTTGTTAAATCGCACGGATTAGGCAATGATTATATTGTATTAAATCAGAGTGACATCAGTTTTAAGCTGACAGAATCGTCCATTCGTACCCTTTGTGATGTTCATTATGGTTTGGGATCCGACGGGATTCTGTTGAAGGTACCTAGTTTCAATGCCAATTTCGGACTTCGGATTTTGAATCCCGATGGATCGGAGGCGGAAAAAAGTGGTAACGGATTACGGATATTTGCCAAATACCTGTACGATTTTCAGTATGCCAAAACCCGCAAGTTTACTATTGAGACGCCCGGTGGGTTGGTTCAGGCAGAGATTATACACGAAGTGAACGGTAAAGCAAGGGCTGTTAAAGTTGATATGGGAAAGGCCATATTTCGCTCTCCGGAGATTCCGGTGCTTTGCGAAAGGGAGGCGTGTATTGATGAGACGCTCCATTTGGAGTATCGTGATTATCAGATCTCCTGTGTATCTGTTGGAAATCCGCATTGCGTGATTCTTACCGACAAATTAGATGCATCGGAGGTCAGGACTTTTGGTCCACAGATTGAGACAAATCCTTTTTTCCCCAATCGCATCAACGTTCAGTTTGCCAGGGTAGTCTCTCCTACGGTTGTTGAGATTATGATTTGGGAGCGGGGAGCGGGTTGGACTCTGGCTTCGGGGAGTTCTTCCTGTGCGGTTGCCGCTGTTATGGTTAAGAAAGGTTTGACCCTTCGGAATATTACGGTGAAGATGCCCGGAGGTGATTTGAAGATTGAGACCGATGAACATTGGAATATGCGGATGACAGGTATCGTTCAGGAAATTGCCACCGGCATCTTGAGTCGCGAATTGCTTGAATCGTTGGTCTGAGCGAATATATTATTAAATCAACAATAAATGTTCGATTGTCTGGTTTCCATTCAATTCTGAAGTTCAGGTCAAATGGTACCTTTGTTCTAACAAATGTTATTTAGAACTATGTCAGTGAAATACATGCCTTTTACGAAAGTTGAGCTGGAGAAAATTGCAGAGACCTTTCCCACGCCATTTCATATTTACGATGAGAAGGCCATACGTGCCAATGCCCGCCGGTTGAGGAAAGCTTTTGCGTGGAACGATGGGTTTAAAGAGTATTATGCGATCAAGGCAGCTCCCAATCCCTATCTGATGAAGATCCTTCGTGAGGAGGGCTTTGGCATCGACTGCAGTTCGGAAGCAGAGCTCGAGTTAGCCCGCCGTGTCGGAATGCGTGGAGAGGAGATTATTCTTACTTCCAATGACACTCCGGCATCGGAGTATCGGGCAGCCCGCAATCTGGGTGCGATTATCAATCTCGATGATATTTCACACATTGAATATTTGGAGAAGCATGTTGGTTTGCCCGAAACCATCTGCATGCGTTACAATCCGGGTGACCTTAAGCAGGGGAATCTGATCATCGGACATCCTGAAGAGGCAAAGTATGGCTTTACCCATGAGCAGATCATTGAGGGTTATCAGATTTTAAAAAGTAAAGGTGTTCAGAAGTTTGGCGTACATACTATGGTTGCTTCCAATGAGTTGGATCCCGATTATTTTATTGAAACAGCCGAAGTGCTTTTTAATTTAATTGCCGAGGTCTATCAAAAGGCCGGGGTTAACATCAGTTTTGCCAATCTGGGGGGAGGCGTTGGGATTCCTTACCGGCCGGGTGAAAAGGAGGTTGATCTGGAATATGTCAGCGCAGGGATAAAAGAGGTATATGAAAGAAAGATTGCCGGAAACGGATTGGCACCGTTAAAAATATTTTTTGAGATGGGCCGTGCCATTACAGGGCCTTATGGATATCTGGTTTCCAGGGTTTTACATTTAAAAAAGACCTATAAGCATTTTGTCGGTCTCGATGCCAGTATGGCCAACCTGATGCGCCCGGGTATGTATGGTGCATATCATCATATTACCGTTCCGGGAAAAGAGGAGGCTTCACGCGACCGGAAATATGATGTAACCGGTTCGCTGTGTGAAAATAACGATAAGTTTGCCATTGACCGGATGTTGCCGGATATTGTGCCTGGTGATCTGGTGGTTATCCACGATGCCGGTGCTCATGGTCATGCTATGGGGTTTAATTATAATGGCAAATTGAAGTCGGCCGAATTGCTGTTACGGGAGGATGACTCTGTTGTGCAGATCAGGCGGCCTGAGACCATAGAGGATTATTTTTCAACAATCGATTTTAACGGATTGAAAAACTTTGAGGTGTAGGTTTTTCAGGCAATTTTTGCCATAAAAAATATTCGAATGAAGATAGGGTTCGATGCGAAAAGGGCTTTTCTAAATTCCTCCGGATTGGGTAATTACAGTCGGAACACACTGAACGCACTTCACCGGTTTCATTCGGAGAACAGCTATATTTTGTTTACCCCGGAGATAACGGATCGTTTATTTGATAACTATCAGCGTTTTTCAGTGGTTTCGCCCAGAAATTCGGTGGCAAAAAAGTTTAAATCGCTTTGGCGAACTCTGTTTCTGGTGCCACAGCTCCAGCGATACGGTATTGAACTATTTCATGGTTTGAGCAACGAATTACCCCGGGGAATCGAAAAAAGCGGAATTCCCGCTGTCGTTACGATACACGATGTGATTTTTATGCGATATCCTGAGTTTTTCAAGCCGGTTGACCGAAAGATCTATTTTAAAAAGGTAAAATATGCCTGTCATGCGGCCGATAAGATTATTGCCATCAGCCAGCAGACAAAACAGGATATTGAGACCTTTTTTCAGGTTCCGCCGGGAAAGATTGCCTTAGTGTATCAACCTGTTTCCGAACCATTTTTCATTCGGCAGGATGGTTCGCAACGGCATAAAAAATATAACCTGCCCAGGCAATACATTTTATCGGTAGGCACTCTTGAGCCACGAAAGAACCAATTGACCCTGCTTCAAGCCCTTCATCATGCTCATATTGATGTTCCAGTGGTTTTTGTCGGGAAGCAGGTTGCTTCGTATATGGCTAAAATGGAGCAGTTTATAATTCGTAATCGTATGGAACGGCAGGTTATTTTTTTGCAGGACCTGCCCGGACAAGATCTTGCATCCCTGTATCAATCGGCTTTTTTTTCTGTCTATATATCGGTATTTGAAGGATTCGGATTACCGGTGATAGAGGCTATGGCCAGTGGTTGTCCGGTGATCACCTCCGATGTGTCGGTGTTACCAGAAACTGCTGGCAATGCGGCTCTGTTATGCAATCCTGCCCGAATGGAGGAGGTCATTGATTCTCTTCAGAAGCTTATCAGCAGTGAATCGTTACGAAATGATCTGATCAGGAAAGGCAAGGATAGGGCACAGGATTTTCACCCGGAGCGATATGCCCGAAAGATGAATGAGTTGTATGTGGAAATTTTAAATTGCAAGAATGGAAAATGACCTAAAAAGAGCGGTAGAAGTTCTGAAATCGGGAGGAGTAATCCTCTATCCGACAGATACCATTTGGGGAATTGGCTGTGACGCCACAAATTCTGAAGCGGTTGCACGTATCTATCAGATTAAAAAGAGAGAAGACTCAAAAAGTATGCTGGTTTTGATGGAGAATCCTGCTCTTCTGGAGCGGTATGTCGATGATGTCCCTGACATTGCATGGGACCTTGTAGAGGTGAGCAATAAACCACTAACCGTTATTTATCCTGGTGCTAAAAACCTGGCTAATAACCTGATCGCCTCTGATGGCAGCGTTGGCATCCGCTTTACAAAGGAGGCGTTTACGGCCCGGCTGCTGCAACGGTTTCGCAGGCCTCTGGTATCAACATCGGCAAACATTAGCGGGGAAAAGTCGCCCACATTTTTCGGGGATATTTCCGATGAGATTAAAAGCCGGGTCGATTATATTGTTACGTATCGTCAAAACGATACAACACCAACACAACCATCAGCAATTATCAAGCTGGGAGCCGGGGGGCGTATTGATATCATAAGAAAATAGAGCAGACCGCTAAATGCAGCCTGCTTTGAATGGTTCACTATTTCTTCTCCTTTAGCAGATCTCTGATTTCTGCCAGTAAGGTCTCCTCTTTCGATGGGGCCGGAGGGGCGGCTGGTGCTTCTTCTTCTTTCTTTTTCAGCTTGTTGTATCCTTTTATGACCATAAAAATGGCAAAGGCAACAATTAAAAAATCGAGTACCGTATTGACGAAAGCACCATACCTGATGGCTACTTCAGCAATGGCCGGGGCGACTACCGCATCTCCTTCCATGACAGCATCGGTTCCCTTTTTCAGAATCACGCTTAATTCACTGAAATCGGTATTGCCAAGCAACAGTCCGATGGGAGGCATAATGACATCGTTAACGAATGAGGTGACAATTTTTCCAAAAGCGCCACCAATGATTACCGCTACTGCCAGATCGAGGACATTGCCTTTCATGGCAAAGCTTTTAAACTCCTTTAACATTCCCATAATTATTGATTTACGTTGAACTTAATTTTTTTTGTTTTTCCATCAGGGATAAATTATTGCGAAATACCTGCCTGGAAAATCAGTGGAAATTTAAAGAAATTTATTTACAAATACGGATATATTAATCATAATTTTTTTACCCGTCCGGAACCAAGGATTGAGGAGTCGATGGTTGGATCTCCTTTATACCTGACACTCCCTGACCCGGCGACACGGGCTTTCAG
Source organism: uncultured Mariniphaga sp. (assembly GCA_964540165.1). Classification (GTDB taxonomy): domain Bacteria; phylum Bacteroidota; class Bacteroidia; order Bacteroidales; family Prolixibacteraceae; genus Mariniphaga. Next base: position 688 of record CAZILU010000132.1, on the reverse strand, counting down.
AAATTCGGCGGCATGGACGTTGCAATTTCCGGAACCTACCATCTTTACATCTACGATTTTTGCTTCCAGATTTTCCGCTTCAATATCACCAGATCCGGATACAGCTACCGTAAATTCGCTGGTGGCTTTTCCCTTTTTCAGGATGATATCACCCGAACCTGAGATGGTAGCTTTCAGACGGTCACTATCAACTTCATTCAGATTAATATTTCCGCTGCCACTGACCGTCAGATCGAGGATTCGCGATTTGATGCTGCTGTTGGCAATGATATCACCCGATCCGGAGACGGAAAGCGAATGGATCTCAGGGACAGTAACGTAGACATCAACCTTTCCGGGATTAAAACTTTGTTTGAATATGTTGCCGGCAGGAAACCGGACGACCAGGGTACGTCCGGTGACTTCCGTAATAATTTCATCGAGGGTTGAGGCTTTGGCTACGATTCGGACTTGCTGTTTGTCACCCTGTTCAATGTATAGGTTTCCCGATATGCGGAGGGATACTTCAGAGAAAGTGGGAACTTCCCGTTCTTCCGATGATGCTGATGCAGGTTTTGCAAGGATGATGCCAACCCATAGAAAAGTAATTATCCAAAGTTTTGTCTTCATGTTGTATAAAATTTAATTGTTCATTACAGCTTTCAGAATAGACGAACAAGATTTATAAATGTTGCGTCATTTAAAAAAT
>CAZILU010000131.1:0-8627 GCA_964540165.1 uncultured Mariniphaga sp. | reverse complement strand
TGGATATCTCTGATCGTCTGGACAGTACCGGCAGGCTGGTATGGGATGTTCCCGAAGGAGCGTGGGCGGTTATGCGCGTGGGGATGACCCCCACCGGCACGAAAAACGCACCCACGGCCCCCCAGGGCGAAGGGTACGAGATCGATAAGATGAGCCGCGAACTGGTGAAGGTCCATTTCGACCGGTACGTGGGGGAGCTGCTCCGCCGGATTCCCGAAGAGAGTCGCAAGGCTTTCAAATATGTCATTGCCGACAGTTATGAGATGGGGTCGCAGAACTGGACCGATGGTTTTGAAGTTCGGTTTCGTGAGACGTATGGTTATGATCCGGTGAAATACCTGCCGGTGTTGTCGGGCCGCGTGGTTGGCAGTGTAGAGGCATCGGAGCGCTTTTTATGGGATCTGCGCCGCGCCGTTGCCGACGATGTGGCGTATGAGTATGTGGGGGGCTTGCGGGATGTGGCCAACGCGCACGGCCTGCAGCTCTGGCTGGAGAACTACGGGCACTGGGGATTTCCATCCGAGTTCATGATGTACGGCGGGCAGTCGGATCTGATCTCCGGAGAGTTCTGGAATGAAGGTACATTAGGCGACATTGAGTGCAAGGCCTCCTCCTCCACATCCCACACCTATGGGAAAGGAAGGACGTCGGCCGAGGCCTTTACGGCATCCAACAAGGCCTATCTGCGCCATCCCGCGCTGTTGAAACGGCGCGGCGACTGGTCGTTTACCGAGGGCATCAACCACCTGGTCCTGCATCTCTATATTCATCAGCCCGACGATGGGCGGGTGCCGGGGATGAATGCCTGGTTCAGCACCGAGTTCAACCGCCACAACACCTGGTTCCCGCAGTCGCATCACTACATCGACTACCTGCGCCGGTGTCAGCACCTGCTGCAGCAGGGGAGGTATGTGGCCGATGTCTGCTATTTTATCGGGGAGAGTGCGCCCATCATGACCGGAGGCCGCGATCCCGAGATTCCCCGGGGCTATTCGTACGATTATATCAATGCGGAGGTGATCCTGGAGCGGCTGTCGGTGAAGGATGGGAGGTTCGTGCTGCCCGACGGGATGAGCTACCGGGTGATGGTACTGCCCCCGCTAAAAACCATGCGTCCGGAGGTGCTGGCAAAGATCGGACAGCTGGTGGCACAGGGTGGTGTGGTGCTGGGGTCACCGCCCGAAAAATCGCCCGGACTGCAGGGCTATCCCCGGAGTGATGAGGCGTTACGGGAGCTGGCCAATGCCCTTTGGGGAGGAGAGCTGGCCGATGGAAAGATGCAGCATCCGTATGGGGCGGGAATGGTCTTTCAAGGCTACGACCTGCCATCTGTTTTCGAGGTGCTAAGCGTTGAAAAGGATGTTGAGGCGGGCGATGCACCGGTGCTGTGGACCCACCGGAGTTTGCCTGGTATGGAGATCTACTTTTTAACCAATCAGAGCGATGAGGAGATATTCATAGAGCCCTCTTTTCGGGTATCCGGATTAAAACCACAATTATGGGATGCCGTTACCGGGGAGATCTGTTATCTGGAGGCGTATACCGTAGGGAAGGGACGAACCCGGGTGCCTTTGAAAATGGAGCCGCACCGAAGCTGGTTTGTGGTGTTTACCGATGCAACCGATGCAACCAATGCGGCCATCCGGCCAGCGGGAGTGGCTAACTTTCCGGAATTCAAGCTTATGACTGCTGTTGAGGGGCCCTGGACCGTCGATTTTGTCAATAAGAATATAGGGCCACAGGAGCCGGTCGTTTTTGACCAGCTCACCGATTGGTCGGAGTCGATGCAGGACGAGATACGCTATTATTCGGGAACAGCCGTTTACCGGACCACCTTTGCGCTGGAGGAGCTTCCGGAGAACCGGGAGATTTACATCGACCTGGGGCGCGTGGCTGTGATGGCCGGGGTGAAGGTAAACGGGCGGGATGCCGGTGGTGTCTGGATTGCCCCCTTCCGGTTGAATGTGAGTAACCTGCTGAAGGCGGGAGAGAACAGTCTGGATATTGAGGTGGTGAACCTCTGGCGAAACCGGATGATCAGGGACAAAGGCCTGCCTGAAGAAGAGCGGTACACCTGGACCGTTGTGGGCGATATGAAGAGCGATGAAGCGCTTCATCCTTCAGGTTTGTTGGGGCCGGTGATTCTGTCGGAGAGGCGATAGCAGTATTTGCATGATCTCTTTTATGCGTCAACGGGTTTGAATGGCCAATATGCGCCGATGCCATTCGTGATGATTTGCCTTTGCAGACGCGCTTATGCGGCCGTTCAGGAGCGTTGGACCTTTCCGCGGTTGATGGAGAAATAGACGCCCACGATGCTCAGTGCCGAGAAGCTGAGAAACGACCACTTCACCGCTTTCAGGAAAGCCGTTGCCGGCACTGCCTCCAGTGGTTGCCCTCCGAAATAGCCGGCAAAGTAGAGCGTTGCGATGGTCATACTGGTGATCTGTCCCAGCACCCGCATGGTCGATGCCGATCCCGATGCCAGTCCTAATTGCGTCTTCTCTACCGAGCTCATAATCGTATTCATATTGGGTGAAGAGAAGAGGGCGAATCCGAGGCCTACCCACATCAGCAGTCCGATGATGATTTTCACCGGTGTTTCGGGCGACAGGAAGGCGAAGGCAGCGAGGGCGATGGCACACATAGCCATGCCGGTCGATGCCAGGTAACGGGGCTGGATGCGGTCTGAGAGCCGTCCGGCGATGGGAGAGAAGAGCGCCATCATCACCGGCTGGGCGATCAGGATGGTGCCTGCATCGCGGGGGGAGAGCATCTGAATCTTTTGCAGGTAGAGGCTCAGGAGAAAAACAATGGCGTAGGTGGAGCTGTAGTTGATCAGCGCGGCCAGGTTAGAGAAGGCGAAGAGCCGGTTTTTGGCGAAGAGTCGCGTCTCCAGGACCGGGGCTTCCGAATGCTTCTCGATGAACCAGAAGATCATCAGGAGCAGTGATCCTGCCGCCATCATAAGCCATCCTCGCAGTGCCGGAATCTGCGATGATCCGTACACCAGCAGCACCAGTCCCGTCATATAGAAGATTGTCCCTTTCAGGTCGGCTTTTCTGCCTGTGGGGCCGGTTATCTCGTCCTTTCCCAGGAAGCGAATGGCCAGTGACGCCGTGATGATGCCAAGCCCGGCCGCTACAAAAAAGATCGACCGCCAGCCGAAGTATTGCGTGAGATACCCGCCGGCAAACGGTCCGAAGGCCAGTCCTAAGTAAACCGCCGCCACCGACATTCCTAACACGCGCCCGCGATATTGCGGAGGGAAGGCTGCCACCAGGATTGCCGATCCCGACGTGCTGGTGAGGGCTGCACCGATTCCCTGTATGAAGCGGAAGAGAATCAGCCAGCTACCCGAGGGGGAGATGCCACAGATCAGCGAGGAGAGGGCAAAGGCAAGGACCCCGATTTTGAAGATGCGACGGATGCCCGTGAGGTCGCCCCACCGGCCCGCAGGAAGCAGGAACATCGCCATCGACAGCAGAAAAGCGGTGATCACCCAGCTCAGATGAACCGCGCCCATCGAGAAACTTCGCTCAATGGCCGGCAAGGCCAGGTTGACAGACGAGATGAGAAAGGTGCCCATGAATGAGGTGATCGCCACTACAATCAGGATCGAGATCTGTTTGCTGCTCCACTGCATAGCGCTATTTGAATTTTATTTAAAGGACCAAAAATAATATAAATTCCACGAATTGGTGGGTTTTATTGGAAAAGGCAAAAGGCAAAAGGCAAAAGTAAAAAGGAGAATGGAGAAAGTAAAAAGTAAAAAGGGAAAAGGAGTAAAAAGGGATTGCCACGGATTCACGGATTTATGGATTGGTATGGAAAAGGGAAGGTCATTTGCCAACTTTTGATTGGATGATACGTTTTTTCTTGTATTTTTGATCATGACGTGTGGTTGTGATCGATCATTTTTATGGTAAATATTTAATGATTTGATTGTTGTAATATTTTGATCTGATTTGTTTTTTTGTGTTAACTATTTATCTGAATTTTATTTATATGAGAACTACTATTTTTCTGTTTTTATCCGGGTGCAGTTTTTTGGCCTTGGGCCAGACCGGAGCGGAGTATCGGGAACCTGCAGCCATGTCTCCTGAGATGACCGAGTTTTGGACACCGCAACCGCCGGTTGTCACGCCGGGAGAGACCCTGTCTGAAAAAATTCTTGTCCAACCACCATCCGATGCGATTGTATTGTTCGATGGATCTGATTTAGCTGAATGGGAAGGAGTTGCAAAAAAAACAGGATTGACATCCGAAACAGATGGATCCCACGCGAAAGATTTGCCGGGTGTTGAGGCAGGCTGGATCATAGAAAACGGAACCCTTCTGGTAAATAAAGCCGCCGGCGATATTCAAACGAAGCGTACCTTTGGTGATTTTCAGTTGCACATCGAGTGGTGCGTTCCCGATAGTACCTACCGCACGCGGCCAAGGGTTACCGTCTTGCATAACGGCATATTGATTCAGAATAACACATTGATATTGGGTACAACGCCTTACATAGGATTACCCCGGGTGATCCCACATGAGAAAGGCCCAATACGCTTGCAGGCCCACGGGGACAAGAGTCAACCGATCCGTTTTCGAAATATCTGGATTCGCGAATTATAGGATCAATAATCAAAAACAGAGTGATAACGAAAGTGCATAAGGGATTTTGGAACCGGAGGGGGATGGTGCTGTTTTTTGCATTGATTTTTTTTGTTGGTATAAGCAGCGGGCAGTCCAACACGCTGGAGCTGATCGTATGGAACCATTCCGGCGATCCGGTGGTGTTGGGCAAGCTGCGGGGCGACCGGTTTATCCCGGTTGATACTACGAGTGTTCTGTCGCCTGCAGCCTCCGGCGCTGTTGTGCGGGGAGGTAAAGGATCCGGAAAGGGAGAGGCCGCATCGCTCTTCCGGTTTCATCTGCCGGCCAGTGCGACTCCGGGCGTGTACCGGCTGATCCTGGGTTACAGCACCTATGCGCGGGTAACGGGAGGAGATCCGCAATACCTTGATATTCTTTACCGGGGAGAAGATGTGATGCTGGCAACCGATTTCAAGGCACCTGTCGACAGTCTGGATGTGATCCTCTCTGAGGAGAATCAGGCCTGGTTTTTGTTTTTGCGGCAGGAGAAGGCCTATCGGGAGCCGCTTATTTTGTTGGAGCAGGAGGTCGATTATTATCAGTCGCGCGCAGGATCGTTGGCAGATGCCGGGGCGCGGCTGGCATCGGTTGCCAATCAGTTTAACCAGTTGCAGATGGAGCGCGACCTTGCCATCACTGCATTTTCGCAGAAGCACAGCCACCGGTTGGCGGGAGCGCTGGCAGCGCTTTTCCGGGAACCCCTTCGCGACGGATACCTCACCCCGGCCGAGCGCCGGCAGGTCTATCATCGCGACTACTTTCAGCACGTCGATTTTACCAATCCCGATCTGCTGAACGGTCCATATCTGACCGATAAGATCTTTCGTTACCTGGTGAGCTATAACCGTCGGGAACTGGATCAGTCCGGGCGGGAGGCTGCCTATATCCGGGCGGTGGATGCGGTGATGGAGCGGGTAGGAGCGGCCACTGCTGTTGCGGCGGAGGGAAGTTCGATCTATGAGTTTATTCTTAATTACCTGGTCGATGGTTTTGAAAAGCTGCAGATGGATGCGGTGCTGGATCATATCGCTGCTGCCTATCGGGAGCGAATCTGTACAACCGATGACAAGAGCACCCTGGAGCGTCGGCTGGCGGCTCAACAGATGAAGCCCGGCATGGTGCTGCCCGATTTCACCCTTCCCGATGCGGATGGGGAGCCGGTTACCCTTTCCGGGGCCGCCGGAGCACGTAACCTGATCCTGTTCTGGTCGGCCGATTGTCCCCACTGCCTGGAGATGCTGCCCCGCATCGCGCAGTGGCAGCGGCAACTGCCGGCAGGATCGCTGGAGATCTTTGCCATCAGCCTGGATGTCTCACCGGAGGTGTGGCTGGAGGCGGTGCGTAAGGCAGGATTTGAATTTTATCATAATCTATGCGATTTAAAGGCGTGGAACGGAACGGCCGCACAGGATTATAATGTGTATGCAACACCCACCCTGTTCCTGATGGATCGGGAGCGGCGGTTGGTTGCGAAGCCGTTATCGTTGGAGGAGGTGAAGAATAATTTTTAATTATTCTTTGGATTAATATTTAAAAATATGAACCCAATAAATATGAAACCTCCTGCGGAGGTTGGGGAAAGGGAAAATTCATTTTCTACAGATATGAAACCTCCTGCGGAGGTTGGGGCTTGCTGCCCATTCCAAGTTCGTTATTTTATCTATTTTTGACTTGCATAAAAAAACCAACATTATGAAGCGATACAACTGGGCTGTTTTGGGATGTGGCAAGATTGCCAAAAAATTTAGCTCCGATCTGAAGCTGTTGTCCAATGCCAATTTATATGCCGCTGCTTCACGTTCGCAGGATCGTGCTGAGGCCTTTGCTGCTGAAAACGGCTATGAACGTGCGTATGGCAGTTATGAGGCGATGGTGCAGGATCCGGCTGTTGACATTGTTTACATCGCCTCCCCCCATTCGGAGCATCACGATCACACGATCCTCTCGCTGAATCATGGCAAGGCGGTGTTGTGTGAGAAGGCTTTCGCCATGAATCGCCCGGAGGCAGAGGAGATGGTGGCCTGTGCAAGGCAGAACAACCGATTTCTGATGGAGGCTTTCTGGACTATGTTTCAGTCCAGCTACCAGAAGGCCATGGAGATCATCCGGTCGGGTGAGCTGGGAGCATTGAGGATGGTGCGTTCCGACTTTGCCTTTCATGCGCCTTTCGATCCGGAGAGCCGGTTATACAATCTGGCCCTGGGCGGTGGTTCCCTGTTAGACATCGGCATCTATCCGGTATTCGCTGCACTTACCGCGCTGGGAAAACCGCTGGAGATAAAATCATTCGCGGAGCATAGTCCCACCGGAAGCGAAGAGACCATCAGCATACTTTTCCGGTATAATGACGGTGTACAGGCGGTGCTCTCCTCCAGTTTTGCCTCCTTCTCGCCGGTACAGACCGAATATTGGTTTGAGAAGGGGTATATGGTACTGAATACCCGATGGTTTGCTCCCACCAGCATTACGCTGAAACGGGAGAACGGAGAGATCGAAACCTGGCCTTCGATGTTGAAGGAGGGTTTTGGTTATCAATTTGAAGCAGCTCATGTGATGGAGTGCCTCGATAAAGGCCTGATCGAGAGTCCGAAAATGACCTGGCAGCTGAGCCTCGACCTGATGGAGATGTTGGATAGGGTTCGGTGGGGAGTCGTTGGGGATTAGGTGGGGATTCTTTCCAGATAATAGTAAACGCCGGTGTCGTCGGTTTTTTTGAAGCCCAACCGTTCGTAGAGCCGGAGAGCGGGATTGAAGTACTCCACATGGATGGTCAGTTTTTTACCGCTTTCGACCGATTCCCGGATCAGCGACTTCAGGATTTTGGTTCCGTTTCCCTGGCCACAGTACTCTGGTAGCAGGCTGATGTCCATGATCCGGATCTGCGACGGTGTGCGCCACAGGTATAAACGGCCGGCCGGCCGGCCATTCAGCAGGATGAGGTTCATTTCCGCACCGTTATATGCCTGATTATAGTATACATGCTGTGCATTGAATTGAAAATCAGAAAATTTCTGTTTCTCCTCTTCGGTCATGGTTGTTTTTGAAAGCTCAAACTCCCGTGTGGTGCGGTAGAGCTTTTTCAGGAAATCAAAGTCCTCTGTATGGATGAGCCGATATGTGATCTTCATAAAAGTATATTATGATTAATATTATGTATTTCAAGTTAATATAACGTTGGACGTGTAACTTTCGTTCATATTTGTTGAAACTATCATAAAAATTATTTTAATTAAATGGTGCATTGTAACAAAAATTAACGTAACTTGATGCCTGATTTATTGTAAACATACAGCAATTACAGGATATATGATGCATTCTGAATACACTATTTGAGAATACTTGATTAACGATAACCTTCAATAGAAATTACAGCTATGGCAGATCCATTTGTTGCGGAGATCCGCATATTTCCATTTAACTTTGCTCCCAAAGGATGGGCTTTTTGTGACGGACAGCTCATGCCATTATCGCAGAACACGGCACTTTTTTCGCTACTTGGAACCATGTATGGTGGTAACGGGAAGAGTAATTTTGCGCTTCCCGATCTTCAGGGAAAGGCTCCGATGCATCCGGGTCAGGGCCCGGGACTGAGTTTGCATGATCTGGGTGAGAGTTCGGGATCAGAAACGGTGACACTTCTTGAATCTGAGATCCCGGCCCACAGTCATGCGATGCGTGTAAATTCCCAGGCGAAGGGCAATTCCAATTCACCCGGTAGCCGGTTGTTTGGCGGCTCCGAATTTTCCGGTGCCAGTCTGTTCAGTACGACAGCGCCCGGCAATGATGCCGTTCTGAATACGCAAGTGGTTGGCTCCTCCCAGCCGCACAACAACATGCAACCCTATTTGACCCTGAGTTTTTGCATTGCCCTTCAGGGGATTTATCCACCCAGAACTTAAAAAACAGATATTATGGCACAACCTTATGTCGGAGAGATCCGGATGTTTGGTGGCAATTTTGCCCCGGCGGGATGGATGTTTTGT